>NZ_JBHWIO010000016.1:0-10811 GCF_042732075.1 Kitasatospora sp. NPDC059812 | reverse complement strand
CGTCTCTGGTGTTGTGCTTCTCCCCCCGCCCCACAGTGACCCTCGCGCCGGCCCCGCCCCCCTTCGTGTGTCCGGCGACTTCCTGACAATGGTGGTGGGGGGGGGTGGAAGCCGCCAAGGGTCTGCGGCACCCCCCACCCTGGCTTCGGCTGCGCCTCGCCGCCGTACGTCACTACCGTGCGGTACCTGAGGGCCGAGTCCTGGAGACGTATCAACGGAGTTAGGGAGTTGTGGTTGGTGTCCTCGCTCGGGTCGAGCGAGGCCACCAAGGCCAAGGGCGACGGTCGAATTCGCCAGCCTTGATCGTCTGAAGCGGGTCGGTAACGGCGGAAACCCATGCAGAGGTCACAGGGCCCGATGCCGTTCTTCGAGGACCTCGAAGAACGGCATCACCCGCGAGGCCGCGTCGGTGAGTGGGCCGTGCGGGATGTGCCAGTCACGTATCTCGTTCGCCCCGGACTCTCGGCAGGGGGAACTGGCTTGACCATTGCGGAGCTGGCAGTCGGGGTTTTTGTGGTCAGCGGCGCTGCAACGGGCACGGTGGGGGTGTCTCGTCGGTCGGGTTGAAGGTTCGGGGGCATGACACGGCCGAGACTTCGGAGTTGCTGGCCTGGGGTCCAGTACGTCCCCCGGGCGTCACTCGTCACCCGGCGCCATCCGGGTTCAGGCACTCTCCGGATGCCTCGTGCCGTAGGCGCAGCACCCGCGCGTTCGCCAGCTTGGAGCGGTCCACGCTCTCCGGAGCTTTGCAGGCCTCCCGCTCCATGGCGTCGAACCACTGGCAGGACGGGCACTTGTCTGCATCAACGGTGGGTCGGCCGGGCTCGCGTAGAGCGATTTCACGCAAGGACATCGCCGACCGCCTTCCAGTGCTGCTGGTCGGTATCGACGCTCACACCGAGGTGTGGACCAGCCGCCAACCGCTGCGAGTTCGTGATCATCGCTCAACTCCCGTGCCGATCGGAGCCATCGGCAGGACGTTAAGCGGCCGAGATTCGCCGGCGGGAGCATGATTCTCGAATATTCCAGCTCCGGCAGCTGGGGTGCGTGGGAATTCTCAGGCAGAACCGAGTGCCCTGCGGCACCGCGTGATGATGCGGTGGGCGTCCGGTCCGTAGACGGCCGCGCCGGCCAGCGTCTCCCACACACGCAGGTACAGCGATACGTTGTCGGGCTGGTCCAACCACAGCTCCGCGTGCCAGTCCTCGACGATGACAAGCCGTTCGTCGTGAATCCAAAATCCGTTGGCAGGAGGCAACCCGAGTGAGGCTTCGAACGGCACGATGCCCAAGGAGACGGTATCCAGTCCGACCACACCGCTGAGTCGGTCAAGTTGCGCGGCTAGCACGGCCGGTGGGCACACCAGGGCGCGTAGTGCGGATTCCCACATGACGATGTGGTATCGCTTGCCTGGCCGGTACAGGCTTTCCTGTCGCTGGACGCGGGCTCGAACGGCGTCCTCTACATCGCGCGGCGACTGGTGGAGGCTGACGTACGCGCTGAAGATGTGCCGGGCGTAGTCGGCCGTCTGGAGCATGCCGACGATCATGGAATTCTGCCACGCGCGCATGACGCGTGAACGCTCGTACTCGGCGGTCAGCGTGTCCTGCACCGGTTTGTGTCCGGCGGCCAACTGCCGTCGCCAGGTGCGGGTCCCCGACTCGAAGGCCCGTAGCGTGGCCGACAGTTCGGGCGCTGTGTGGGGTTGTCCGACGCCCTCGGCCCAGGCCTTGAGGTCCTCGTGGGTGGCCGTCTGTCGGCCGGTCTCCAGCTTGCTGACCTTGGATTGCGTCCAGCCCAGACGGTCGGCCAGTTGCCTGCCTGTGAGACCGCCCTCGGTGCGCAGCTCACGGAGCCGCAGACCGAGGGCGATTCGTGCTTGTTGGAAGTCGGTGCTCACATGGCGGACGGTACCTCAGCGCCGAATCCGCGGCTCGGCGTGGCGAAGTGCCAGGCAGCGTCCCGTACCTGGCAGGCGCGGGCCACCTGCACCGGGTCGGTGATCAGTTCGATGTCGGTCAGGTCGTCGTCGGCGTCGAAGTGCAGCAAGGCGATGACGCGCGAGTCGAACAGCCAGGCGTCCTCCTGCGGAAGACCCAGGCGTTCGGCGTCGGCCCGCCAGAGGTACCGGGTGTCCTCGCCGACGGCGTTGTTCCGTTCGGCGTTGTCGAGCAGGTACCGCTGCCCCAGGGTGGGCGGGTTGTCCATGATCCGCACCCGCTCGAACCGTTTGCCCAGGGCCGCCTGTTCGCGGCGCGAGCGGCACCAGGGGTCGTCCAGGTCCCATCCGGGCGCCATCCCGGCAGCGAACCGGCGGTAGGTTTCGGTCTGCTCGTCGGAGTGGTACCGGCGGCGGGTCTCCAGCCGGAAGGCCGTGTGCTGGAAGCTCTTGAACATGTTCTCGAACTCTTCGTAGCCGATCAGCACGCGTTCCCGGTCCACGTCGCGCGGCGCGAAGTCGGCGAGCAGCGCGCGGGGCACGATCACGAACCCTTCGCCGGGCTTGATGTTGCGGAGTTGGGCGATCTCGTCGGGGTCGGTCACGACATCGCCCTGCACCAACACCTCCCCGGTGTCGACGTCCTCGTAGAGCGTCGGGCATCCGCTGTTTCCGGAGTTGCTTCCGATGTGCCGCAGTCGTCGGCTCACAGCCGCTCCCCTCGCTGTCGGTCAGGCGGAATCAGGATGCCCGGGGACCGGCCCGAGGGGAGTGCCGATTCGCGAATATTCTCCTGGCGCGGCGGAAAGGCCCCACCGCGTGGTGGTCAGCGGGTGGCGAGGGATTCCAGGAGGCGTTCGAGGGAGGTGCCGAGGCCCCAGCGGGTGGCGAGGTCTTCGAGGGTCATCGGGTCGAGCGGCTCGTGGGGGAGTGCCGGGTCGAAGGTGGGGAGGGGGGCGTCGGGGGCGACGCGGACGACGGTGGGGGCGACGTCGAGGTAGGCGGCGCCTTCGACGAGGTTGCGGCGGCGGGCCGGGGTGAGCTTGGAGGAGAGGTCGAGGGCGGCGGCGCGGATGGTGGTGAGGTCGCCGTACTCGTTGATGAGCTGGGCGGCGGTCTTCTCGCCGATGCCCTTGACGCCGGGCAGGCCGTCGCTCGGGTCCCCGCGCAGGGCGGCCATGTCGGCGTACTGGGCGCCGCGCACGCCGTACTTCTCCAGGAGCAGCGCGTCGTCGGTGATCTGCAGGTTGCCCATGCCCTTGACCGGGTAGAGGACGGTGATCTCGCGGGCGTCGTCGACCAGTTGGAACAGGTCGCGGTCGCCGGTGACGATCTGTACGGGCCCCTGGGCGCGGGCGGTGAGGGTGCCGATCACGTCGTCGGCCTCGTAGCCGGGGGAGCCGACGCGGGCGATGCCGAGCGCGTCCAGCACCTGTTCGATCACCGGGACCTGCGGGGCGAGCGTGTCCGGCACCTCCTCCTCGCCGTCCTGGGCCGCCTCGGCGACCCGGTGGGTCTTGTACGAGGGGAGGAGGTCGACCCGCCACTGCGGGCGCCAGTCGGCGTCCATGCAGGCGACGAGCTGGTCGGGGTGGTGGTCGTGGACCAGCCGGGCGATGAAGTCCAGCAGGCCGCGGACGGCGTTGACCGGTTCGCCCTGGGGGGAGCGCAGGGTGTCCGGCACGCCGTAGTAGGCCCGGAAGTACAGGCTGGCGGAGTCGAGGAGCATCAGTCGCGGTGCGGTCACGTGTCAGATCATGCCGCACCGCGACGACAGGAGGGCGGCTTCAGTGCTCGTGCGGGCCGGCGCGGTGGACCGGGCCGTGCGCGTCGGCGCAGTGTTCGGCGGGCTGTTCGCCGGGGGCGGCGATCTGGAGCAGGGCGCCGGCCGCGTCCTCGCCGACGTGGTCGACCTGGAGCGTGCTGTGGGTGATGCCGTACTCGTCGGCCAGTCCGCGTTGGAGCTCGCGCCGGACGGCGTGGCAGTCGCCGCCGGGGGTGACGAGGATGTGTGCGGACAGGGCGGGCTGGTTGGAGGTGATCTCCCAGATGTGCAGGTCGTGGATCTCCTCGACCAGCGGCTGGGCGACCATCCGGTCGGCCACCGCGTCCGGGTCGATGCCGGCCGGGGCGGCCTCCAGGAAGATCCGCCCGGAGTCGCGGACCAGGCCGATGCCGGCCTTGAGCATCAGCGCGACCACGACCAGCGAGGCGATCGCGTCGGCCCGGACGAAGCCGGTGGTCAGCATGACGGCGCCGGCGACGGCGGTGGCGATGAACGCGTACAGGTCGGTGAGCACGTGCTGGAAGGCGCCCTCGACGTTGAGCGAGCTGCGGTTGGCCTTCGACATGCACCAGGCGGCGGCCAGGTTGACGACGATCCCGATCAGCGCGGTGACCAGCACCAGCGAGCCGGCGACCTCCGGCGGTTCGAACAGCCGGGTGACGGCCTCGTAGCCCAGCCAGGCGGACAGCACCAGCAGGGTGACGCCGTTGGCCTGGGCGGACAGGATCTCGGCGCGCTTGAGGCCGTACGTGTAGCCGCCGCGGGCCGGGCGGGCGGCGAGGCGCATCGCGACCAGCGCGAGGACGATCGAGGCGGCGTCGGTGAGCATGTGCGCCGCGTCGGAGATCAGGGCCAGGGACTTCGCGGCGAAGCCGACGACGACCTCGCCGGCCATGAAGATGACGATGAGCGTGAGGGCGCTGAGCAGCCAGCGGCGGTCGGCGTCGGCGGCGACACCGTGCGAGTGGCCTCCGTGGCCGCCGAGTCCGCCGTGCCGGTGTCCGCCGTGGTCGTGCGCGTGCTTGTGGTCATGCGCATGATCAGTGTGGGAATGCTCGTGCCCGGCCATCGAAGTCCTCTCTGGACGCACGGGTGGGGAGGGGAGGGGCGCGATCGCCCTGCACCCGAAGTGAACCGCAGAACGGACAAAGATCCAAAGGCTGTACTGGTGACCGTTGTCGTTGCCGTTGAGCGGTCCGTTCCGCCCGGGCGGGCGGGCCCCGGCTACCCGATCAGCGCGGTGTCCAACTGCGCCGCGGTGGCCGCCCGGACCAGGGCCCGCATCACCCGCAGGTCCTCCCCCTGCTCCGGGTGCCACTGCACGCCCAGGGTGAACCCCGGGCCCTCGACCGCCTCGACCGTCCCGTCCGGCGCGTGGGCCGAGACCCGCAGGCCGGCCCCGACCCGGTCGACGGCCTGGTGGTGGAAGGTCGGCACCTCCACCTCGCTCTCCGGGAGCAGCCCGCCGAGCAGCGTCCCCGGCACCGGCCGCACCAGGTGTGTCCCGTAGCCGCCGTCCGCGCCGCCGTGGACGTCCACCGGCACGACGTCCGGCAGGTGCTGGACGAGGGTCCCGCCGCAGACGACGTTGAGCACCTGCATCCCCCGGCAGATCCCCAGCAGCGGCATCCCGGCCGCCAGGGCCGCCCGCAGCAGGGCCGACTCCCACCGGTCCCGCTCGGGGGAGTCGACCTCGGTGCGCGGGTGGGCGGGCTGACCGTAGTAGGCGGGGTCGATGTCGGGCCCGCCCGCGATGACGAGGGCGTCGAGCCGGGCGAGCACCTCGGGTGCGCGGTCGGGGGAGTCGGGCGGGAGCAGCACCGCGATCCCGCCGGACTCCTGGACGTATGCGGTGTACCGCTCGGGCACCAGGGCCACCCGGCGGCCCTGCCAGTTGCTCCAACTCGCGTCGACCAGGTAGGTGCTGACGCCGATGAAAGGCCTGCGATCCATGGCGGGCATTCTCCCCCCGCACCGCCTGATCCCCCGTCAACCACGCATGTCGGCGCGCCACACGTGTCCGCCCTCTTCCGCGCCGTCCGCCGCAGGCCGTACGGTTCGCTGTGACCGCTTGAACTCGAAGAGTGATCGTGGAGGGTTCCGTCATGCCCGAGAACGCCGCCGCGGGCGTGCCGCCCCGGGCGCCGCTGACCCTGGACGAACTGCGCACGCTGGTGGACACCGGCGAGGTCCACACCGTGGCGCTGGCGTTCACGGACATGCAGGGGCGCCTGCAGGGCAAGCGCTTCGCCGCCCGCTTCTTCCTGGACGAGGTGGTCGAGCACGGCGCCGAGGCCTGCGACTACCTGCTCGCCGTGGACGTCGACCTGAACACCGTCGACGGCTACGCCTTCTCCTCCTGGGCCACCGGCTACGGCGACTTCGCGATGCGCCCCGACCTCGGCACCCTGCGGCTGACCCCCTGGCAGCCGGGCACCGCGCAGGTGACCGCGGACCTGGCCCGGCACGGCGGCCACCCGGTGGACGCGGCCCCCCGCCAACTGCTGCGCCGCCAGATCGCGCGCCTGGCGGAGTACGGGCTGGCGGCCGACATCGGGACCGAGCTGGAGTTCCTGGTGTTCCGGGACACCTACGAGCAGGCCTGGCTGGGCGGTTACCGCGGCCTGACGCCGGCGAACCTGTACAACGTGGACTACTCGATGCTGGGCACCGCCCGGGTCGAGCCGCTGCTGTCCCGGATCCGCAACGAGATGGCGGGCGCCGGGCTGGTGGTGGAGTCGGCCAAGGGCGAGTGCAACCTCGGCCAGCACGAGATCGCCTTCCGCTACGCGGACGCGCTGACCACCTGCGACCAGCACAGCGTCTACAAGACGGGCGCGAAGGAGATCGCCGCGCAGCAGGGGTGCGCGCTGACCTTCATGGCCAAGTACAACGAGCGCGAGGGCAACAGCTGCCACATCCACCTGTCGCTGCGCGACGCGGTGGGCGCGCCGGCCTTCGCCGACCGGGACGGCCGGATGACCGACACCATGCGGCACTTCCTGGCCGGCCAGCTGACGGCGCTGCGCGAGTTCAGCCTGCTGTACGCGCCGAACATCAACTCCTACAAGCGCTACCGCCAGGGCTCGTTCGCCCCGACGGCGGTGGCCTGGGGCCGGGACAACCGGACCTGCGCCTACCGGGTGGTCGGCCACGGCCAGGGCCTGCGGATGGAGAACCGGGTGCCGGGCGGGGACGTCAACCCGTACCTGGCGGTGGCCGGGATGATCGCGGCCGGCCTGCACGGGCTGCAGCGGAAACTGGAGCTGCCGGCGCCGTGCCTGGGCAACGCCTACGCCGTCGAGGAGTACGCCCGGGTGCCCGGTTCGCTGCGCGAGGCCGCGGAGTTGTGGGGCGACAGCGAGCTGGCCCGGGTGGCCTTCGGCGACGACGTGGTCGAGCACTACCTGAACATGGCCCGGGTGGAGCAGTGCGCCTTCGACGGCACCGTCACCGACTGGGAGCGCTACCGATCCTTCGAACGGATGTGAGGCCGATGACCGACCCCGCCGACCCCACCGTCAGCACCGTCCGCAATCCCGCCACCGGCGAGGTGCTCGCCACCGTCCCGGACACCACCGCGGGGCAGGTGGACGCGGCGGTCCAGCGCGCGTCGAAGGCCCAGCCGGCTTGGGCGGCGCTGGCACCGGGCGAACGGGCCCGGCTGCTGCGCCGGTTCGCCGACCAGGTCGAGGTGCACGTGCCGGAACTGGCCGCACTGGAGGTGCGCGAGGCCGGCCACACCGTGGCCAACGCCCGCTGGGAGGCCGGCAACGTCCGGGACCTGCTGGAGTACGCGGCCGGGGGAGTGGAACGCCTGACCGGCCACCAGATCCCGGTGGCCGGCGGCCTGGACGTGACCTTCCACGAGCCGGTCGGCGTGGTCGGGGTGATCGCGCCGTGGAACTTCCCGATGCCGATCGCCGCCTGGGGCTTCGCGCCGGCCCTGGCGGCGGGCAACGCCGTCCTGCTCAAGCCCGCCGAGGCGACCCCGCTCACCGCGCTGCGGCTGGCCGAACTCGCCCTGGCGGCAGGGCTGCCGGAGGGCCTGTTCCAGGTGCTGCCGGGCCCGGGCGGGACGACCGGCCGGGCCCTGGTGGACCACCCGGCGGTCCGCAAGATCGTCTTCACCGGCTCGACCGTGGTCGGCAAGGAGGTGGCCGCCCGCTGCGCGGCCCGGGCCAAGCGGGTCACCCTGGAGCTGGGCGGCAAGAGCCCCAGCATCGTCTTCGCCGACGCCGACCTGGCCCGCGCCGCGGATCCGATGTCCTTCGCCGACAACAGCGGCCAGGACTGCTGCGCCCGCAGCCGGATCCTGGTCCAACGCGAGGCGTACGACGACTTCCTGGCGCTGCTGCTGCCCGCCGTCGAGGCGCTGCGCACCGGCGACCCGGCGGACCCCGAGACCCGGCTGGGCCCGCTGATCTCGGCCGCCCAGGTGCGCCGGGTCGCCTCCTACGTCACCCCGGACCTGCCGGTGCTGGCCCGCGGCGCGGTGCCGGACGGGCCCGGCTACTGGTACCCGCCGACGGTGATCGCGCCGGCCGACCCGGAGGTGCCGGCCGTCACCGAGGAGATCTTCGGCCCGGTCGCCGCCGTCCTGCCGTTCACCGACGAGGCGGACGCGCTGCGGCTGGCCAATGCCACCCGCTACGGCCTGTCCGGCTCGATCTGGACCAGGGACCTCGGCCGGGCGCTGCGGCTGGCCCGCGGCGTCGCGGCGGGCAACCTGTCGGTCAACTCGCACTCCTCGGTGCGGTACTGGACGCCGTTCGGCGGCTACGGCGAGTCCGGGGTCGGCCGGGAGCTGGGGCCGGACGCGCTGCGCCACTTCACCGAGACCAAGAACGTCTTCATCCACAGCGAGGAGTAGCAGCCGATGACGGAGAACGACGCCCCGGTGTGCCGCCGCCTGGTCGGCCGCACCGCCGTGATCACCGGCGCCGGCAGCGGGATCGGCCTGGCGGCCGCCCGCCGGCTCGCCTCGGAGGGCGCGAAGGTGGTCTGCGCGGACCTGGACGAGCAGTCCGGGCGGGCGGCCGCCAAGGAGGTCGGCGGCCTGTTCGTGCACACCGACGTCACCGACCCGTACATGGTCGAGGCGCTGTTCGACGAGGCGTACGAGACGTACGGGAGCGTGGACGTCGCGTTCAACAACGCGGGCATCTCGCCGCCGGAGGACGACTCGATCCTGACCACCGGCCTGGACGCCTGGCGCAAGGTCCAGGAGGTCAACCTGACCTCGGTGTACCTATGCTGCAAGGCCGCGCTGCCGTACATGCGGCGGCACGGGCGGGGCTCGATCATCAACACGGCCAGCTTCGTGGCCCGGATGGGCGCGGCCACCTCGCAGATCTCGTACACCGCCTCCAAGGGCGGGGTGCTGGCGATGTCCCGGGAACTGGGCGTGCAGTTCGCCCGGGAGGGGATCCGGGTGAACGCGCTGTCACCGGGGCCGGTGGACACCCCGCTGCTGCGGGAGCTGTTCGCCACGGACCCGGAGCGGGCGGCCCGCCGGCTGGTGCACATCCCGCTGGGCCGGTTCGCCCGGGCCGAGGAGATCGCCGCCGCGGTGGCCTTCCTGGCGAGCGACGACTCGTCCTTCATCACGGCGAGCGAGTTCCTGGTGGACGGCGGCATCTCGGGCGCCTACGTGACCCCGCTGTAGCCCCGGGCGTGCCCGACGGTCCTGAGCGTGCCCGTCGCGCCCCTTCTCACCGTAATCTCATCGAAAACCACCGGAATTCGAGGCCGCGCTGATTTCGCGCTTATCCGCGTGCCTTTAGATTCTCTGTTGTGAGCGAGCAGATTCCCGCCGGGTGGTACCCGGACCCGAAGGACACCGGCGGCGACCCGAGGCCGCAGCGCTGGTGGGACGGCAGGGGTTGGACGGCCAGCACCCGGCCCGCACCCTCGGACGCCCCGGAGCCGGTGCCCCCGGCGACCGGGGCTCCGGGGCCGGGGCCGGCCGGCGAGCCCACGGTGCTGCAGGGCGAGGTGCTGGACAGCGGGCCGACCGTCCGCTACCCGGAGCCGCCGCCCTTCGGCACCGCCTACGGCTCCGAGGCACCGCCGCCGCGCAAGCCCCGGCGCCGGCCGTCCCCGATGATGATCGCCGCCACCGTCGCGGCGCTGCTCGGCCTGGGCACCGGCTCCGGGATCACCTTCCTGGCGATGGACGGCCAGAGCGACAACCGCCCGCAGCGCAGCGCCCGGCAGGCCGTGCCGAACGGCGAGAACGGCCCCTGGAACGGCTTCCCGGGCCTCGGCGGCAACGGGAACGGCAACAACGGGAACGGCAACAACGGGAACGGCGGCAGCGGGAACGGCAACAACGGCAACGGCGGCAACAACAACGGCGGCAGCGGCGACGGCAGCAACGGGACCGGTGGCAACGGCGGGACCGGTGGAAACGGCGGGAGCGGCGGGAGCGGGAACGGCGGCAGCGGCAAGGCCAGGCCCGGCGCCGGCAACGCGATCGACCTGGTGAACGGGCTCACCCTGCCCGTCCCCTCCGGCTGGCAGGGCGGCTACACCCCCGACGGCTACGCCTCGGTCGTCGTCGGCTCGTACCAGTGTCCGGACGGCAACGGCTCGTGCAGCCTCGGCGGGGTGACCACCGGCCGGATCGACGGCGGCGGTACCGACGCCCAGGCGGCCGCCAAGGCCGACATCGACAAGGCGGCCAAGGACTCGTACGGCGCCATCACCGGGCACCAGGAGCTGAAGTCCCAGGCGGTCAAGGTCAACGGCCAGGACGGCTACCTGGTCCGCTGGAAGGTCGACGCGCCCAAGGGCAACAACGGCTACGTGCAGACGGTGGTCTTCCCGTCCACCGACGGCAAGTCGCTGATCTCCGTGCACTTCGGCTTCGACATCGCCGACAAGGCGCCGGACCTCGGCCTGATGGACACCATCGTCAACGGCATCGCCGACTTCAAGGGCAAGCTGCCGTCCATCCCGGGCGGCGGGCTCCCCGGCGGCGCCACCGGTGGCACCGGCGGCACCAGCACCTGAGCGGCACCAGCACCTGAGCCACCCGCTCCTCACACGGCGGCGGCCCACCCGGAGAGCACTCTCCGGGTG
>NZ_JBHWIO010000015.1:115642-118424 GCF_042732075.1 Kitasatospora sp. NPDC059812 | reverse complement strand
GTACGAGCAGGTGCTCGTACGGGCCGCCGCCGTTTCGCGCCGGGCGCGGGCCCGGTCAGGCCTTCTTGACCACGCTCGACTTGAGCTGCATCGCGCCGAACCCCTCGATCCGGCAGTCGATGTCGTGGCCGTCGACGCCGTCGACCAGACGGATGTTGCGGACCTTGGTGCCCGCCTTGATGCCGGAGACGCTGCCCTTGACCTTGAGGGCCTTGACGACGGTCACGGTGTCGCCGTCGCTGAGCACGTTGCCGACCGCGTCCCGGATCACCCGCTCGCCCGGGCCGGCCGGTTCGGCGGCGCCGCCTGCCGCGGGCATCCACTCGTGGCCGCACTCCGGGCAGACCATGAGGGCGTTCATCTCATAGGTGTACTCGCTGGAGCACGACGGGCACGGGGGGAGGTGGTCGCTCATGCGCGCGGGCTGTCCTCTCAGGTCGGGCCGGGGGTCGGCGGCTCGCCAGCATGTATGAAGTTGAAGAATTTTTCAAATCGCTTGTTCGACGGCATCCGACCGCGGACGGTGACGTTCCCGGCCGGGCGCGCGCGCAGGCCGTGGACGCCGGTGCCCGATGACTGGTATCCAGGCCACTGGCAGCGCGACCGGCGGCCGGCCGGCGCCCACCGCCCCCTGCGGGCTCACCAGCCCACGGACGGAAGGGTGTTGAGGCCGGGCCGGGACGTACAACCAGGAAAGCGGAGACGATGCGCAGAGTTCTGATCGTCGGCGCCGGGCAGGCCGGCCTCCAACTGGCCCTGGGGCTCCAGGCCCACGGCTACGACGTGACGGTGATGACCGACCGTGACGCGGACGCGGTCCGCAGCGGCCGGGTGCTGTCCACGCAGTGCATGTTCGACGCCGCGCTGCGGACCGAACGCGACCTCGGCCTGGACCTCTGGGCGGACGCCGCACCCCGGATCGAGGGCCTCGGAGTCTCCGTCGCCGGGCCGCAGTCCGCGCGGGTGATCGACTGGGTCGGGCGCCTGGACGCGCCCGCGCAGTCCGTCGACCAGCGGCTGAAGATGCCCGCCTGGCTGGAGACCTTCGCCGGGCGCGGCGGCCGGGTGGTGATCCGCCCGGTGACCGTCGGAGACCTCGAACACCTCTCCGGCTCCTACGACCTGGTCCTGGTCGCGGCCGGAAAGGGCGATCTGGCCGCGATGTTCGAGCGCGACCACGAGCGCTCCCGGTACGACCGGCCGCAGCGCGCGCTGGCCGCCAGCTACGTGTACGGGCTCGGCCCGCGCCCCGAGCACGACTTCCCCGCCGTCCGCTGCAACGTGGTGCCCGGCATCGGCGAACTGTTCGTGATGCCGGCGCTGACCGCGGCCGGCCCGTGCGACATCCTGCTCTGGGAGGCCGCCCCGGGCGGCCCGGCGGACGCCTTCGACGGGGTCCGCGACCCGGCCGAACACCTGCGGGTGACGCTCGACCTGATGAAGGCCTTCACTCCTTGGGAGTACGACCGCGCCCGGGCCGGAATCGAACTCACCGACGCCGGCGCCACCCTCGCCGGGCGCTTCACCCCCGCCGTCCGCCACCCGGTCGGCGAACTGCCCGGCGGCGGAGCGGTGCTGGGCGTCGCGGACGTCGTCGTCCTCAACGACCCGATCACCGGCCAGGGCTCCAACAACGCCGCCCGGTGCGCGGCCGGCTACCTCGACGCGATCCTCGCCCACGGCGACAAGCCGTTCGACCGCGACTTCATGCGGGCCGCCTTCGACCGCTTCTGGCAGGCCGTGCGCCCCAGCACCGTCTGGAGCAACGCGATGCTCGCGCCGCCGCCCGAGCACGTCCTGCACCTGCTCGGCGCCGCCGGTCAACTCCCGCCCGTCGCCGACCGGTTCGCCAACGCCTTCAACGACCCGGCCGACCTGGAGCAGTGGTTCCTCGACCCCGCGAAGGCGGCCGCCTACCTGGAGTCGTTCACCCCGCAGGACTGACCGCAGCGGATCGGCCGGGGCGGATCGGCCGCAGCGGGCCGGCCGGGGCGCCCGAGCGGACGGCGGGCCCCGGCCGCCATGGGGGCGGTGCACCGGAGCGCCGGTCACGGCTCGCTCAAGTGCGGCTGAGGCAGGAGCCGGTGTTGCGCCCGGCGAGGTGGGCATCCGGCCAATGTGCCGAGCGCCCGGGTCCGGCGCGGCCGGCCGCGGCCTAGAGTCGCCAGTGGGCGGCGCGACGCCGGGGTCAGGACGATCCGCGTGCACCGCCGCACCCCCGGGGGCCGGCACACCCCTCGGCCCCCACGCCTGCACAAGCGCACCTCGGCCTCGACCGCCACCCCAAAGGAGTCCGATATGTCCGACATCGCCATGTCCGCGTCCACATCCACCCCGGGCCTCGACCTCCAGGACCTGGACCTCAGCGAGCTGACCGTCACCGCGCTGCGCGACACCGTCGCCCTGCCGGAGAACGGCGGGTCCTGGGGGTCCTGCTCCTGCCAGGCCTCGTCCTCCTGCGCCCAGCCGAACCTGCCCGGCGCGGACTCGTTCTGACCATCCGTCAATTCATCTCGAACATCCGGGAGACCACATGTCGGACCACTTCGAGGACGTCCTCGCCCTCGACGACCTCGACCTCGGCGAGCTGACCGTCACCACGCTGCGCGACACCGTCGCCCTGCCCGAGACGGGCGCCTCCGGGGCACCCAGCTCCAGCTCCTGCGGATCGTCCTCCTGCGCCGCTCCGCACCCGCCGACCCAGACCTTCTGAGCCCGGCGTCGCCAAGTCCCCGTTGAACAGCGCGTGTCGGCGTGGGGGGGGGGGGCGCCCCCGGGGGCG
>NZ_JBHWIO010000015.1:35665-115632 GCF_042732075.1 Kitasatospora sp. NPDC059812 | reverse complement strand
ACCGCCTTTCTCTCGCCCACCCAGCGCCGCGCGCGCCCCCGCGGGGCGGTCGGGGCGGGGGCCCCCCGCCCCGCCGCCCGGCCCCCCCCCCCCCCCACGGCCGAGACGAGCAGTACCCAGGTCTGTCCGCCCCACGGGTCCGTCGGAGGGAGCCCGCCATGCCGCACCGAGCCCTGACCCACCCCGCCCGGCCGCAGGAGGCCCCGGCGCCGCCACCCGTCAGCACCGCGCCGTACACCCTGGTGCGCGCCACCGTCCTCGCCCGCCCCGCCCAGTCGGCCCCGGCCGCCGTCGTCCGGGCCCTGCTGGCCCGGCTCACCGCCGTCGAAGCCGCGGACGCCGCCCTGCGGCCCGCCCTCTGCGACGACCTCCACGCCGGCCGCGCCGGCCACGGCGAGGCGTTCCACCGGCAGGTCGTGCTCCCCTTGCGCCGCGACCTGCACAACGGCCGCCCGCCGCGCGCCGCCCTGCTCGCCCGGCTCGCCGACCTCCCCGCCCGAACCCCGCGCCTCGCCGAGTGGCTGGAGCTGCGCGCGCGGCGCACCAGCCTGCTCGACGACCTCGCCGCCGCCGTCGCGCCCGCACTGGCCGCCGAACGCGCCGCCCTCGCCGAACTCTGCCGCTCACCCGCGTTCACCCGTGCCGTCGCCCTCACCAGCGCCGACCTGCTGCGCGCGGTCGGCAACACGGCGCGCGACGGCGGTGCGGCGGGGGAGCGGCGGGGCCGGGCGCGCAAGGAGGAGGCCGCGGTGCTGCGCCACGCCCTGCGGGCCACCAGCAAGACCAGCCCGCTCTCCTGGTTCACCGCCGTCGGCTGGGCGGCGGGCGGCGACACCGCCCCGCGCGCGGTCGTCAAGGAGAACCGGACGCTGGTCGGAGCCCTCGTCCAGGCCCTGCTCGACGAACCCCGTCGCAGTCGCACCCTGCCGCACCGGATGGCCAGCGCCGCCCGGATCGACGGCGACCGCGCCCGCTACGCCCGCACCCGGGTGGTGTTCGCCGGCGGCCGCTACCTGGTCACCCGCGAGGAGGAGGTCGAACTCGCGGCCCGCCCCGAACTGGCGCTCCTCGGCGCGCTCTCCGACACCCCGGACACTCCGGCCCGGCTCACCGAGCGGCTCACCGCCGCCCTCGGCCGCGCCGGCGGCGACCCGGCCGTGCACCGGTTCGTCGGACAACTCCTCGACGCCCGGCTGCTCGTGCCCGCCGACCCCGTCGATCCGCAGGACCGGGACCCGCTGCGACGCCTCGGCGACTGGCTGCGGCAGTGGCCCGAGGACGCCGAACTGAGCCGGCGCCTCCACCAACTCGCCGATCACACAGCCCAGTTCCATACGACCCAGGCGGAGCGGCGCCCGGCGCTGCTCGCCGCTCTCGCCGCCGACTGGCGCCGGCTGCTCGCCGACGCCGGTCGGCCCGTCCCGCCCGACGCCGCACCCCTTACGGTGCTCACCGAGGACGTCCACGCCGCGCCCCTTACGGTGCTCACCGAGGACGTCCACGCCGCACCCCTCGCGGTGCTCACCGAGGACGTCCACGCCGCACCCCTCGCGGTGCTCACCGAGGACGTCCACGCCGCAGCACTGCCGCGGCCCCGGCTGGAGCCTGCCCGGCCGATCCAGCCCGGCCCGCGGTCGACCGGACACGACCTGGACGGCGCCGACCGGGCCGCGCTCGGCGAACTCACCGCCCTGGCAGAGCTGTTCGACCTCGGCCACCTGATGCGCCGGGCGGCCCGGGACCGCTTCGTCGCCCGCTACGGCGTCGGCGGCGTCTGCGCCACCCCGTGGGAGTTCGGCGCCGATGCCGGCGAAGCCTGGGCCGACGCCGGACGGACCGCCGGACCGCCGGAACTTCGCCTCCTGCGGGAGGAGTTCACCGCCACACCCGTGGTCGACGGCGAGCTGTTGCTGCCCGCCGACCGGATCCGCGCCCTGGCCGCCCGCCTGCCGGACTGGACCGCCGCCCGGCCGCTCAGCTACTCCTGGTTCGTCCAACACGACCTCGCCGACGGCCTGTTGTGCGTCAACCACGTCTACGGCGGCTGGGGGCGCTTCACCAGCCGCTTCCTCGACGCCGGCACGCCACAGGCCGCCGACGTCGCCCGGCAGATCCGCCGCGGCCTCGGCGACGGCGCCCGCGCCGCCCAGATCCGCCCGGTCGGCGGCTTCAACGCCAACCTCCACCCCCGGCTGCTCGCCGACGAGATCGGCCCCGACCGCCGCTGGACCAACCTCGCCGAACCGGACCTCGACCTCGTCCACGACCCCGCCACCGATCAGCTCCGGTTCCGGCTGCGCACCACCGGTGAAGCCCTCGACGTGCTCTACCTGGGCTTCCTCGCGCCGATCATGCTGCCGCAACGGCTCGCCCCGCTCCTCGCCGACCACCCCAACGGCATCGTCGACTTCCGCCCGCTGCTGCCCCGCACCACCCTGCCCGCTCCCGGCGGCACCGTCACCCGCACACCCCGGTTGCGCCACGGCCACGTCGTCCTCGCCCGCCGCCGCTGGCACCTGCCCGCGGCCGTCCTCGACGCCCTGCGTGCCGACCTCGCCGCCGAGACCGGCCCCGGCGACGTGCCCGCGGCCACCGCCGCCCGCTGGCGGGCCCTCCTCGACCTCCCCGAGCAGTTGTTCCTGCACCCCGTGCCGGACGGCCCCGCAGCCGGCCCCGCAGAGGGTCACGCCGTCGACGCCTTCATCGCCCGGCTGCGCGCCCCCAAACCGCAGCCGGTCGACCTCGGCAACCCCCTCCACCTGCACCACCTCGCCAAATGGCTCACCCGCCACCCCCGCGGCGTCGTCCTCGAAGAGGCCCTGCCGGCGCTCGGTGGCCGGCCCCGGCCGACCGGGGCCGTGGAACTCGTCGCCGAGACGTACCGCCCTGCCCGGCCCACCGCCGTCCCAGCGGGGCGTGGGGAGGGCGGCCGGTCGACGCGTGGGGTGACCGCCCGGACAGGGCCCGGCGGCAGCCAGTGGTGAGCGGCCGCCGCACCGGGGCCGCAGTGGAGACGAAGTCCCATCCGTGCAGGCCCATCCGTAGAGGTCCATCCGTGCAGCGTCGAGGAGGCGTTCGATGAGTGATCCGGCCGGTGGCCCGCGGGCCGTGACGGCGTGTGACGTGGTCCTGTACTACTACCAGCCCACCAAAGCCCGGGCGTTGCGCGAGGCCGTGCTGCCGTTGGCCCGGCAGGCGGCGGGGGACGGCCTGGGCGTGCACATCGAGCGGCACTGGCGGTTTGGACCGCACCTGCGCCTGCGGCTGTCCGGCCCGGCCGACCGGGTGGCCGCCGCGGCCGAGCGTTCCGCGGCGGCGCTGCGGGCGTGGACGGCCGCCCATCCGTCCGTCGCGGACCGGACCGACGCCCAGGTGCTGGCGGAGGCGGCCGTCGCCGGGCGGGTCGAGCTGGTCGCGCCGCCCTACGGTCCGCTGGTGCCGGACAACACCGTCCGGGTGGAGCCCGTCGAGGCCGGGGCCGCGACCTCCCTGGACGCGCTGCTCGGGCCCGACGCGGCGGCCCTGCGGGACGAACTGCTGCGACTCGGACTGCCCGCCGTCGGCTCCGCCTGCGACTTCCTCGGGGCGCACGGCGACACGCCGCAGGCCAGGGTCCAACTGGTGGCGGCGGCGCTGGCGGCGCACGCGGCCGCCCACCCGGACGGGCTGATCGGCGGTCACTACTCCTTCCTCTCGCACCTGGAGGACTTCCTCGTCCACGAGGATCCGGACGGGCGGCTGCGGGACGCGTTCGAGCGGCACTGGGAGGGGAGCGGCCGGGCCGTCACGGCACTGGTCGGCCGGATCGTCGACGGCGGGGCGAAGGGCTGGGAGCGGGACTGGGCGCGCTGGTCGGCGACGGCCTGGCGCCGGGCGGAGGAACTGCTGGCGGCCGGGGCCGACCTCGGTGGCGACCGGTCGGAGTACCGGGACCGCGCCGCCGCGCTCGGGGACCGGGCCACCGCCGAACGGTGGAACCCCGAACTGCGTACCGTCTACAGCGAGTTCCACCAGCTGCTGCACCGGTCGGACCCGGCGGGCACGATGTGGAGCCGCCCCGACTACCTGATCTACCGGGCCTGCACCAACGGCCTGTACAGGCTGCTCGCGATCTGTGACGTCCGGCCGGTGGAACGCTACCTCGCCGCCCATCTGGTGGTGCGCAGCGTGCCGGAGCTCACCGGGCACCAGTGGCGGGACCGGGTCGACGAGGTGATCGCCGTGGTCGAGGGGGCGGCATGACGGCCCCGGAGCCCCGTCCCCGGCTGCGCCCGGGCGTGGCGGTGACGCCGCTGCGCGACGGGCTGCACCTGCGGGGGCGCGGCACCAGCCTCACCCTGGAGGGCAGTCGGGCGCTGCCGGCCCTGTGGAAGCTCCTGGAGGCCCGGCTGGGCCCCGAGGCGGACGGGCACCCGGAGGCCGTTCCGGCCCGGGTGGAGGCGGCGCTCGCCACGGTGACCGCACGCCTGCGCGAGTACGACCTGCTGGTCGACCAGCCGGTCCGCCCCGGGAACGCCGACCACCCCGACCACCCCGACCACCCCGACCGCGCTGACCACCCCGACGGCGCCGACCGGCCGGGCCGCCCCGATGGCCGCGAACTCCCGCTGTGGCCCGCCTCGGTGGCCGCCCGGCCCGCGGCAGCCGCGGCGGCCCTGGCCGCGGCCCGCCCGGTGGTGTCCGCCGCGGACCCCGACGGGCCGGGCGCCCGGGCGGTGGCGCGGGCCCTCGCCCGGGGCGGGGCGGAGCCGACCGTCCTCGCCGAGGCCGGCCTGTCCGTCGGGCGGGTGGTGGCCGCCGTGAGCGATCCGCCGGTGGCGGTCGCCATGCAGTGCGACGCGGACGGCGGCTTCGTGACCGCGCCCGCCGACCCGGCCCGCGTCCGCGCGGACGCCGCCGCCGTCTCGGCCCGCCTGCGTGCGGACGCCACGCCGGCGGGTGCGGGTCCACCACCCGCGACGCTCCCCGCCCTGCTCGCCGCCGCGACGGCGCAGCGGCTGCTCTGCGCGGTCGCCGGCCTGCCGGACCCGGGCGATCCGGACGGCGATCCGCGGCTGCTCGTCGGCCGCCCGGCGGTGCTGCTGGCCGAGGCCCGCCCGCCGCGCGCCGACTACCACCCGTGGGCGGCGGGCCCGGGCCGTTCCGCCGGGCCGCCCGACGGCCTGGCCGAGGCCCTGCGCAGGGTCACCGCACTCGGCGATCCGCGCATCGGCGTACTCGACGCGCCCTCGCCTGGGGACCTGCCGCAACTGCCGGCGGCCCTGGTCTCCTGCCGCACACCCGCCGGCACTCTGGTGGCCGGTGCGGCCCGGACGGACCTCGCCCGGCTGGCCGCCGCCTGTCGGGCCGCCGAACTCCGGCTGGCCGCACTCGACCCGACCGCCCCGGTCGTGGGCGCCGACCCGGACCACGCACTCGGCCGGGCCCTGCGCCGCGCGGCCCACGCCTGCCCGTCCGAGGGCCGCCCCCTCGCGTGGGCCGCCTGGCGGGAGCACCCCCAGGCGGCGCACTGGTGGGCGGCGCTGGCCCGGCGCCTCGGCCGCGCTCCCGAGCTGGAACTCGGCCAACTGGCCGACGAGCAGGCCTTCCTGGCCGTCGTGGCCACCGCCGGTACCGTCCTCGGTCGGGCCGTCGAGGCCACCCCCGCCGACGCGGTCGCCGTCGCCGCCCTGTCCGCCCTGACCCGCCTCATGGCCGCCGGCCACGGCCTGTCCGCCGCCCACCACACCACCCTCACCGGCGCCGCCGCCCCGCTCGCCGCCCGGCGGCAGCCGGCCGGCCGCCCGGACCCAGGCCGCCCGGACCCAGGCCGCCCGGAGCCAGGCTGGACGGACCCGGGCTGGACGGACGAGGGCTGGACGGACCGCTGGATCGCCGAACTCGCGGGCCGGGAAGCGGCGTTGCGCGACTCCCTGGGCCGCCTGACCGGGCTGCGCGCCGACCCCTGGCAGCCCGCCACCGCCGCCGCCCGCCCCCTGGCGAACGCCCTGGACGGCTGCGGCTTCACGGTTCTCGTGACCACCGGAGGCCACCCATGACCACCGCCACCGACCTGCCGGTCCTCGACCCCGAGCGGGCGCTGGCGACCACGAGCGGCACCGCCGTCGTCCACCTCACCAGCTGGACCCTCGACCTGGCCGCCCGACTCAGCCGCCACGCGCTGGAGCACCCGGTGCGACTGGTGCCGGTACGGGAGGACGGCGCGCTGACGGTCGTCGGGCCGGTCCTGGAGCCGGGGGCGTCGGCCTGTCTGAGCTGCACCGAGTACCAGCGCCTGGCCACCGCGGGCGGCCGGGTGCCCTGGCGCAGCCCCGCACTGGCGCTCGCGGGCACCGGCACCCCGGCCTTCACCGAGGCGGTCGCCGCGCTCGCCGCCGACCTCGCCGCCGACCGGGCGGAGTCCGGGCCGCACGCCACCGTCCACCTCGTCCACGGCGACCGCGCCACCTGGTCCACCCACCTGGTCCGCCCGGTCGGCGGCTGCCCGGTCTGCCGCCCGCTGCCCGCCGACTCGCCCGCCGCCGCCCGGCTGCCCCTGACACCCCGCCCGCTGCCCGATCCGGCCGTGCTGCGCGGCGCGAACGACCTGACGGGCACCGACGGCAGGGCCAACGACCGGCTGCGTGCCGAGCTGTACGACGAGCGGTTCGGCCCGGTCCGGCGCCTGTTCCGCACCGAGGACTCGGCGTTCGCCCTCACCACCGCCTGGGTCACCGACGGCCGGCTGCTCGACGACGGCGGCTACGGGCGGGCCGTGGACTTCCGGTCCAGCGAGCGGGTGGCGCTGTTCGAGAGCGTCGAGCGCTTCGCGGGCATGCGGCCGCTCGGTCGCAGGACCGTCCTGCGGGGCTCCTACGGCGACCTCGCGCGCGACCTGGGGCCCGAGGCCGTCCTCGACCCCGTCCTGCTGGGGCTGCCCGATCCCGCGCACCACGGGCACCCGAACCGGGCCACCGTCCCGTACACCCCCGACCTCGTGCTGGACTGGGTCCACGGCTGGTCCCTCACCCACGCGCGCCCGCTCGCCGTGCCGGAGCACGTCGCCTACTGGGAGCTCCCGGACCGGGACCGCCCCAGGGTGGTCTACGAGTCCTCGAACGGCTGCGGGCTCGGCAACAGCCCCCAGGAGGCCGCCCTCTACGGGCTGTTCGAGGTCGCCGAGCGGGACGCCTTCCTGATGGCCTGGTACGCGCGGACCCCGCTGCCCGGCGTCGCCGTCCCCGTCGAGGACCCGGCCGTCGCCGACCTCGCCGACCGCGCGCGCCTGCTCGGCTACCGGCTCACCCTGCTCGACGCCACCAACGACCTCGGCGTTCCCGCCGTGATCGCCCTCTGCCGCTACCGGGGGAGCCACCCGGACGCCCCGCGCACCTTCCTGGCGGCCGGCGCCCACCACGACCCGCGGGCGGCGATCCGCTCGGCCGTCGCCGAAGTGGTCACCAACGTGCAGGAGGCGGCGCACCGCCCGGCCACCCCGGGCGGGCCGCGCGACCCGGACCGGCTGCGGCCGATGCTGGAACGCCCCGAGCTGGTGGTCGGCCTGGAGGACCACGTCGGCCTCAACACCCTGCCCGAGGCGCAGCCCCGCCTGGACTTCCTCTTCGCCGGCCCGCCCCCGGTGCCCTGGCCCGAACGCTGGCCCGGCGCCCCCGAGCCGGTCACCGACCTGACCCTGCTGCTGGAGCGGACGGTGGCCCGGCTCGCCGAGGAGGGCCTCGACGTCGTGGTGGTCACCCAGGACGAGCCCGGGGTCCGCGAACGGCTCGGCCTGCACTGCGCCAAGGTCGTCATCCCCGGGACCCTCCCGATGACCTTCGGGCACGTCAACCGCCGCACCCGCGGCCTGCCCCGGCTGCTGGCCGTCCCGCACCGGCTCGGCCGCAGCCCCCGCCCGCTGCACCACGACGACCTGGCCCTCCACCCGCACCCGTTCCCGTGACGGCCCCGACCCCCTCCCCGAGGACCCGATGACCACCCACCACCGGCCGACCACCCACTGGCAGAGCCTGCACCTCGCGCTTCCCCTGACCGCCCGGGACGCCGACACCTTCGTCACCGACGACCTCGCCCCCCTGATGGACGGGCTGACGACGGATCCGGACGCCGACTGGTTCTTCATCCGCTACGGCGAGGGCGGCCCCCACCTGCGGATCCGCTTCCACGGCCCGGGCGCGCCGGAGCAGGCCGAAGGACTCGCCGCCGACCTCGCCCGCCTCGCCGCCCGCCGCACCCCGCCCACCGGCCCCTGGGCGCCCCGCCACGGCGAGGTGACGGCGGTGCCCTACCAGCCCGAGACCGAACGCTACGGCGGCCCGGCCCTGCTGCCGATCGCCGAGGACCTCTTCGGCCACTCCTCCCGCACGGCCGTCCGTGCCCTGCGGGCCGCCTCCGCAACCGCCGCCCGCCTGCCGCTCGCCCTCGACCTCGCCCACACCACCGCCCACGCGCTCGGCCTCGACGACCTCTCCGCCGCCCGCTGGCTGCGCCGCCACGCCGCCTCCTGGCGCTGGGTCACCGAGTACCGGCCGCTGCCCGGCGCGGCCGTCCACACCAGGGTCAACACGGTGTTCGCCCGGCAGCGGGACGCGTTGGCCCGGCGTGCCCGCGCCCTGCGCGAGGCACTCGACACCGGCGCCGCCGCACCTTGGCTGACCGACTGGTCCGGGCAGGTGGCGGCCGCGGCCGACCGGATGCGCGCGGCCTCGCCGCCCGAGGCCGCCGAGCGGCTGTCCTGGGCCTGGGCCTCCCAGCTGCACATGCTGTTCAACCGCCTCGGCGTCGGTCCCGACGAGGAGCGCGCGGTCTGCCGACTCGCCGCCCGCACGCTGCTGGAGACGGACCGGCCGTTCGCCTTCTTCCCCGCCGACCGGCACGCCCCCGACTACCAGTACCTGGAGCGCAGCAAGTTCCAGATCGGCCGCAGCGAGGACACCGCGCTGCGCGACCTGGCGCCCCGCCCGGCCCCGCGGGAACAGCCCGACGACGTCCGGCTGCCCGCCGAGCCCCTGCCGGAGCTCACCCTCGCCGAGGCCCTGCGCACCCGTCGCTCCGCCCGCGGCCCGCTGACCGGCCCGCTCACCACCGCCACCCTCGGCGGGGTGCTCTGGTCCGCGTGCGCACCGGGCCCGGAACTGCGCCGGCCGATCGCCGACGGCACCGCCCCCGCCCACGGCCACCGCCCGTACCCGAGCGCGGGCGCGCTGTACAGCGTCCGTCTGCGCCTGCTCGCCCTCGCCGTGGACGGCCTGCCCGCCGGCACCTACCAGTGCCTGCCGGAGCGCCGCGCGCTGCGCCCGATCGGCCCGGCCCCCGCCCTCGACGACCTCAAGGCCCTCTCCTCCTACCTCTCCCGCCCGGCCGCGGATCCGGACGCCGTCGGCATCGACGAGGCCCCCGCGGTCCTCGCGGTCTACGTCGACCTCGCCCTGCTGCGCAGCCGCTACGGCCTGCGGGCGCTGCGCCTGGGCCTGCTGGAGGCCGGCCACCTGACCCAGAACCTGCTGCTCGCCGCCACGGCCTTCGGCCTCGGCACGATTCCCCTCGGCGGGGTCCACGACGACCTCGCCCACGAACTCCTCGGCCTGGACGACCTGGACGAGCCCGTGCAGTACCTCCTGCCGCTGGGGCGGGTCTGACACCTCGCGTCGGATCAGCGCGCGGCCTCGGGCGCCCGGCGTCGCGCGCCCGGCGGGAGTTGCCGGGCCCGCCCCGGGATGCCCGGGGCCGGGCGGTCAGCTGAGTGGGCGGTCAGCGTGAGTGGGCGGCGAGGCTGAGCAGCAGGTGGGCGGATTCGGGGTGGTGGAAGTCGGAGTGGGCGCCCGCCGGGTTGAGGCGGGCGGCCAGGCCGCCGCGGTAGACCCGGGCGGCGTCGATGTTGACGATCGGGTGGTCCAACTCGGTGCGCGGGTACGGGGAGGCGGTGGGGCGCAGCCGGGTGCTGAACTGGGGGACGGGGGCGACGCCGGTGCCGGAGTGGCCGATGCCCGGGCGGCCCTCGGCGCGCAGGTGCCAGAAGCCGGTGGCGCGGTCCCAGCGGGAGTGGGTGAGCACCAGCGGGCCGCGCAGCGGGGCGCCGGGGCGGCCGGGGCCGAGGAACAGCCGGGGGAAGAGGTGGGTGAAGGCGTCGCGGGGCGCGGCCATCTGGAAGACCAGCGCGCTGTCGACGGTGAACGGCCGGGTGGGGTCGCCCGGCCGGCTCCAGCCCAGCACCGGCGGCCCGGCGGGCCGGTCGGCCGCGTACTGGACGGCCTCGCAGAGGAAGCGGCCGCCGAAGGAGTGGCCGACCAGGTGCAGGTACTGGCCGTTGCGGTTGGCCAGGACGCGGGGCGAGGCCGGGTCGCCGCGGTCGGCGTCCAGGTAGCCGAGCAGGTGGCCCAGGACGCGCCCGGCCTGCCCCTGGGCGCTCATGGCGTGCGCCCGGGCCCGGATCCGGCGGTAGCCGGCCGGCGACGGCAGGCTGGAGGACGGCCAGCGCACCACCACGCACCACGGGCGGAACCCCCTGGTCAGCCCGGGGTAGGCGGTCGGCGCGGACCGGTGCAGGGCGGCGGCCTCGGTGAGCAGGGCGGCGGCCGAGCGGTCGGCGGCGGCGGGGCTGGTCTGCCAGCCGTGGACGTAGACGTAGACGTCGGTCGCCCGCGGGGGGATGCGCAGGTGCCGGGCGAGGTGTTGGGCGATCCGGGCCTCGGGCACCGGCGTGCGGGTGCCGGGGACGAGCAGCCGGCCCTCCTCGTCCAGGTCGACGGTGGCGGTGGCGATGGGCGTGGGCGCCGTCACGGGGTCAGCTCCAGGATGCTGTCGAGGCCGCAGTGCAGGGAGTAGGTGAGCGCCAGCGGGTTGCGGTACTCGCGGGCGAACCGCCGGACCAGCTGCTGGGTGATCTCGCCCGCCGTGAACTCCCCGGTCAGGTAGAGGTCGAGGAAGGCGAAGGCGTACTCGGCGGCGAAGACCTGCGGGATCTCGATCTGCGGGCCGAGCACGCCGTTGGCGCCGAGGTCGACCAGCGCCCGGCCGAGGTGCTCCAGTTCGGCGGCCGTGGACTGCCCGGTGTGGCACGCGTTCAGCAGCACGAACGGCCGGAACATGGCGTCCGGCGCCTCGGCGTGCCGGCGGCGGTGGCGGCGCACCAGGTCGGCGTCGATCTGGCGGTCGTCGGAGAGCCGGACGGCGAGCTGCTCGTACGGGGAGTCGCCGGCGACGAACTGGCCGTGGCACCAGAAGTACATGACGTCCTCGTCCAGCACGGCGGAGGACAGCGCCTTGAGCAGCGGCTCGGACTCGGTGCGCACGGTCAGCTGGGAGCGGTCCTCCAGCAGCTTGCGGACCTCGGGGGCCCGGCCGACGTCGGTGAGCTGGTCGTCGGTGTTGAGGCTGGTGACGGGCCTGGTGCGGGCCGGGTACGGCGGCTGGATCGGCGGATAGCCGGCGCCGGTCTGCTCGACCTGGTGGCGGTGGCCGAGGAAGTCCGCCCACGGGTCGGCGTGGCCGCCGTCGACGGCGAGCATCGGCCAGGGCAGGTGGAGGTCGGAGTCGAAGCTGATCCGCAGCGAGCCGTGCTCGGTGAGCGTCCGGGTGAGGTACTCGCGGAAGACGGTGAGCTCGCGCTCCGGCCCGTCGAGCATCACCTCCAGGAAGTACCGTCCCTCCTCGGCCAGTTCGGCGACCTGCCGCTCGGCGACGCCGGCCAGCCGGTTGAAGTCGACGGCCTGGGCGAAGGGGTAGCCGCCGATCGGCTCCGGGTCGTACTGGACCAGGCGGTCGCGCCAGACGGTCCGCAGCCGGGAGGCCCGGGCGAGCAGGGCGGGGGCGGACACCTTCAGCTCCGCGCGGTGGGGGCGGGACCAGGGCGTGCGCTCGCCGGGCCGGAAGGCGGAGACGAACAGGTCGTCGCGGTGGCGGCGCAGCGAGACCACGAGGTCCAGCGGGGCCGGCTCCTTGGCCTGCGGGGCGTCCGGCGCCTGCTGCCGGGGGAGCCGGGTGAAGTCGGCGGAGGGGTTCTGGCGGATCTCGACGAGGAGGTCCCGGGCCACGCGATTACTCCTCGTCCTGGGCGATGTCGGCGACGGTGATGGCTTGAGAGGTGACGGCTTGGGCGGCGACGGTGGCGGCTTGCGCGACGGGCGGGACCTCGACGACGGCGCACAGGTCCTGGAGCACGGCGCCGTGCCCCCGGTCGTAGACGGTGATCCGGACGGTGTGCGGCCCCGGCACGGACGGGGTCAGCGCGAAGCGGACGGGCTCCCCGGCGGGGCTGTAGTCGGCGACGGGCGGATCGAGCACGGCGTCCGAGGCGGCGACGGCCACCAGGCGCAGGCCCGGCAGCTCGCCGGGGTCGCTCTGCGGCACCTCGGGTTCCAGCCGCAGTTCCAGGTGCACGGCGGCCCCCACCGCCGGCTCGTCGAGCAGGGTGAGCCGGGGCCGCCAGGCCGTCCTGGCCGGCGCGGGCGCCGGGGGGCGGTGCCGCGACCCGCGCGAGCGCCGGATCAGCGCGGCCGGCTCGGACGGTTCCGGGCCGAGCTCCGCGCGGACGGGTGCGGCCGGCAGCGACTGCGGCCCGCCGCCGTCGAGTCGGGCCGGCGACTCGGCTGCGCCGCCGTCGAGTCGGGCCAGGGCCGTCCGGCTCTCCACCGCCAGCGGATGGCCGGGGCCCATCAGGGTCCGGCGCGCGGTGTGGACGGCCGCCAGCAGGCCCTGGGCGGCGTCCCGGCGCCCGCTCGCGGCGAGCGCGGCGGCCAGGCCGACGGCCAGCGTGGGGAACACCGGGAGCAGCCCGGGGCGCAGGGCGCCGAGGCTGACGGCGACGTCGTCGGCCTGCCGGTGCCCGGTCAGCAGTGCCCCGGCCGGGATCCGGTCGGCGACGATGCCTTCGTACACCCGCACCGCCCCGATGGCGTCGCCGGCCCGCAGCCGCGCGTGGGCGAGGCTCTGGCGGATGCTCAGGGTGAGGGAGTTGCGGGGGCCGTGGCTCGCGGCGCACTCCTCGGCGAGTTCCTCCAGCCGGACGACGGCGCGCAGCGGCCGCGGGCCGCAGGCCAGCAGCAGCGCGTGGGCCTCGCGGGCGGTGAGGGTGGCGTCGTCGGTGCTGCCGAGGGCGTCGTCCGCGCAGGCGGCGAGGGCGGCGGCCAGGCGCACCGCCGTGTCGTGCTCCCCGTTGAGGTGGCGGGCGAGGGCGAGGACGCACCCGGAGCGGACGAGGCCGGGCAGGGCGGGGCCGGCGGGTCGGGTCCAGTCCGGCGTCAGGGGCGACAGTTCGGCGATCGCGCCGGCGTGGTCCCCGGCGAGCACCAGGGCCTGGGCGAGGCCGTACCGCACGGCGTGGGCGAGGAGGTGCTCCGGACCGAGGGCCGATTCGACGGCGGCCAGCACCTCCCGGTAGCAGTCGGCGCCCTCCGCGTACCGGCCGGCCTCGACGAGGTTGAGCGCGATGCTGTCCCGGTCGTCGAGGGCATCGAGGGCATCGAGGGCGTCGAGGGCGCCGGGGTGTTCGGCACCGAGGATCCGGGTGCGGTCGGCCAGCAGGGCGCGGTAGAGCGCGTCGGCGCGGTCGTGCTCCCAGCGGCGGCGGTGGGCGTGGGCGAGGTCGGCGCGCGCGGTGAGGGCGTCGGGGTGGTCCTGGCCGTGTACGCGCTCGTGGTCGGCGAGCAGCATCAGCCGTTCGACGATCTCCTGCCGCTGCCGGCCGGCGCGGGCGTGGGTGGAGGCGAGGCTGGAGCGCTCGCCGAGGGTGTCCGGGTGGTCCGCGCCCTGGACCCGGCTCCGGTGGGCGATCAGCTCGGTGAACAGGGCTGTGGCGCGGTCGAGTTCGCCGGTGGCGAGGACGGCCTCGGCGAGTTGGGAGAGCTGGTGGAGGGTGTCCGGGTGGTCGGGGCCGTGGATGCGCGCACGGTCGGCGGCCAGTGCCTCCCGTTCGGCCTCGGCCTGGTGCAGGAGGCCCGCGAGTCGGCGGTCCTGGGCGAGGCTGCCGCGACAGGCGAGGGTGCCGGGGTGGTCCGGGCCCTGGAGCCGGATCCGGTCCCGCAGCAGCGCCTCGTCGAGTTCCGTCGCGGGGCGGTGGTCGCCGCCCGACCGGTACGTCCAGGCCAGCAGGAACCGGGCGCCGAGGGCGTCGGGGTGGTCCGGTCCGAGCACCCGCTCGGTGTCGGCGACCAGGGGCGCGGCCAGGTCGAGCGCGCGTTGGAGGTCGTAGCCCGCGCGGTACGAGGACGCCTGCCACCAGCGGGCGTTGAGGGTGTCCGGGTGGTCGGCGCCGAGCACCCGGGCCCGGTCGGCGGCGACGGCGCCGAAGGCCTCGGCCGCGCGGCGCTGGTCGTCCGCGTCGCGGTGGGCGGCGGCCTGCCACCACCGGGTGGTGAGCGTGTCCGGGTGGTCCGGGCCCTGCGCCCGCTCCTGGTCGGCCAGCAGCGCCGTGTACAGCTCGGCGGCGGCGGGGTGGTCGCCCGCCGCCACCACCGACCGTGCGAGGCCGAGCCGCGCGTCGAGGGTGTCGGGGTGGTCCGGTCCGAGCACCCGTTCGTAGTCGGCGACCAGGGCCCGGAACAGGTCCACCGAGCGGTCGTGCTCGGCCGCGTCGCGGCAGGTCCGGGCCAGGCCGAGCCGGGTGTCCAGGGTGGTGGGGTGGTCGGCGCCCAGGACCCGGGCCAGGTCCGCGACCAGTGCCTCGTACAGCTCCAGGGCGCGGTCGAGTTCGCCGACCTCGCGGTGGCCCGCCGCCTGCGAGCGCCGGGTGTCGAGGGTCTCGGGGTGGTCGGGGCCCTGGAGCCGGGTGCGGTCGGCCACCAGCGCGGAGTGCAGCTCTGCGGCGCGGCGGTGCTCGCCCGCCTCGCCGTGCGCCCAGGCCAGGGAGCCGCGGGCGTCCAGGGCCAGCGGGTGGTCGGCGCCGTGGAGCCGGGTGCGGTCGGCGGCCAGGGCCTCGTAGCAGGCGATGGCGCGGCGGTGGTCCTTCGCGGCGGAGGTGGCCCAGGCCAGTCCGGCGCGCGTGGCCAGGGTCTCGGCGTGGTCGGCACCGCGGATCCGGGTGTCGTCGGCCACCAGTGCGTCGAACAGCTCCACCGCGCGGCGGTGGTGGCCGGCCCGCTGGTGGCCGTTCGCCTGCCACCAGCGGGCGGTGAGGGTCTGGGGGTGGTCGGCGCCGAGGATCCGGCTGCGGTCGGCCGCCAGCGCGTCGTACAGCTCCACCGCGCGGCGGTGCTCGCCGGCCTGCTGGCAGTCGTGTGCCAGCCACCAGCGGGCATTGAGGGTGTCCGGGTGGTCGGGACCCTGGAGCCGGGCCCGGTCCGCGACGAGCTCCTGGTGGAGCTCCAGCGCCCGGCGGTGCCGGCCGGCGGCGGTGAGTGCCTGCGCCAGCGCCAGACGGGCGCCCAGGGTGTCGGGGTGTTCCGGTCCGTGGACGCGGGCGTGGTCGGCCACCAGGGCTTCGGACAGCGTGACGGCCTGTCGGTGGTCGCCCGCCTCCCGGCAGCTGTCGGCGTGCCACCAGCGGGTGTTGAGCGTCTCCGGGTGGTCGGGGCCCTGGAGCCGGGCGCGGTCGGCCGCCAGCGCTTCGTACAGTTCCGCCGCGCGCCGGTGTTCCCCGGCGTCCCCGTGCGCGGAGGCGAGCCACCACCGGGCACTGAGGGTGCGGGGGTGTTCCTCGCCGTACAGCAGGACGCAGTCGGCGACCAGTTCCGCGTACAGCTCCACGGCGCGCGGGTGGTCGCCGCTCTCGTCGTGGGTCCGCGCCAGCTGGAGGCGGGCGCCGAGGGTGGTGGGATGCCCGGCACCGAGCGTCAGGGTCAGGTCGGCCAGCACCCGTTCGCGTTCGGCGAGCGCCTCCCGGATCCGCCCCGCGCACTGGAGGGCGTAGGCCAGGCCGGTGCGGGCGTTGAGGGTCTGCGGGTGGTCGGGGCCGTGGACCCGGTCGTAGTCGGCCACCAGCCGTTCGCGCAGTTCCACGGCCTGCCGGTGGTGCTCCGCCGCGCCGTGCAGCCAGGCCTGCCAGCCACGGGTGTGGAGGACGGCGGGGTGGTCGGCGCCGAGCACCCGCAGCCGGTCGGCGACGAGTCGGTCGCACAGCTCCGCCGCGTGCCGGTGGTCGCCGGCGTCGCCGAGGGCCCGGGCCAGGCTCAGCCGGGCCTCGAAGGTCTCGTGGTGGTCGGGGCCGTGGACCCGCTCACGGTCGGCGAGGAGCCGTCGGCATTCGGCGAGCGCCGCGCGGGGGCGCCCGGCCAGCAGCAGGGTGCGGGTGAGGTTGGACCGTTCGTCCAGGGTGTCCGGGTGGTCCGGGCCCTGGACGCGGGCGCGGTGGGCCACCAGGCCCTCGAACTCGTCCAGTTCACGGTCGGTCCGGCCCGCGACGCGCAGCGCGTAGGCGAGGTCGCTGCGCTCCTCCAGGGTGCCGGGGTGGTCCGCCCCCTGGACGCGGGAGCGGCTGCGGACCAGCGCCCGGTGTTCGTCCACCGCCGTCCGGAGTTGGCCCGCCTCGCGGTGGGCGTGGGCGAGACCGCTGCGCACGTCCAGGGTGTGGGGGTGGTCGGGCCCGAGGACGCGGGTGTAGTCGCGGACCAGATCGGTGAACCGGGCGACCGCCGAAGCCGGGTGCCCGGCCTCGCAGTAGGCCGTCGCCAGTCGGCCGCGTGCGAAGAGGGTCTGCGGATGGTCCGGCCCCTGCACCCGGACGTGGTCGGCGACCAGCGCCTCGTACCCGGCGACCGCGGCCCGGTGGTCGCCCGCGACGACGTGGGCGGCCGCGAGCCAGTCGCGGCTGGTGAGGGTGTCGGGGTGGTCGGCGCCGAGCACCCGGGCCCGGTCGGCCACCGCCTGCTCGTACAGGGTGATGGCCAACCGATGCTGGCCGGCAGTGAGTTGGGCGTACGCGAGCCCGTTGCGGTGGGCCAGGATGTCCGGGTGGTCGGGGTCGTCCAGGACCCGGCCGGCGTCGGCCAGCAGCCGCTCGAACTCCGCCACCGCCGCCTGGTGTTGACCGGCCACCTGGAGGGCGTAGGCCAGGCCCGCGCGGCTGGTGAGGGTCTCCCGGCTGTCGGCGCCGAGCACCCGCGCCCGGTCGGCCGCCACCGCGCGGAACTCCTCGACGGCGCAGCGGTGTTCACCCGCCTTGCGGTAGGCGTGGGCGAGGGTGCTGCGGTCGGCGAGGGTGGCCGGGTGGTCGTGGCCCTGGAGGCGGGTGCGGTCGGCCACCACCGCCCGGCAGAGCGCGACGGCCCGGGCCGGATCGCCGGCCCGGGCGTGGAGTTCGGCGAGCCGGCCCCGGATGGCCAGGGTGTCGGGGTGGTCGGCGCCCAGCAGGCGGGTCTGGTCGTCGGCCATTGCGGTGACCAGCGGGATGGCGAACACCCGCTGGGCCCGGTCGGTCAGCTCGCCGGTGGCCAGCCGGTACAGCGCGACGGTCTGCGGGGTGGGCTGCTCGGACGGGCCGCCGGCGGCCAGCTCGCGGATGTGCGGCAGCAGCGCCCGGCGAAGCCGGGGCCCGGCGGTCGGCCAGAGCCGGGCGGCGGCCTCGGCGAGCTGCTGTTCGGCGCGCCGGCGCAGCGGGCGGGCGCCGTCGGAACGGCGCAGCACGCCCTGGAGCAGGCGGTGCACGGTGACGGTGTCGCCGAGGGTGATCAGGTTGTAGTCGGCGAGCAGCCGCAGCGCGGAGTCGACCTCGACCGGGCGGCGCGCGCCGAAGGGCGTCAGGGCTTCGCGCGGCAGCGCCTCGGGGGCGTACCAGGCGAGCGTGCGCAGCAGCTCGACGGCGAACGGGGTGGTGGCCTGGACGGTGCGCAGGGTGGTGTGCCAGAGCCGGGAGACGGTGGCCACCGCGCCGGTGCCGGAGTCGGAGCCGGTACCGGAGTCGGAGTCGGCGTCAGGGCCGGCCGGGCTGCTGGTGCGCAGCAGCTCGCGGTAGGCGGCGAAGGTCGTGCCGGTCTGCTGCACGTAGGCGCCGGCCTGGGCGAGGGCGAGCGGGAGATGGCCGAGTTCGTCGGCCAGGGCGAGCACCTCGGCCTGTTCGGCCCGCGCCCCGGGGTAGGCGGCGCCGCAGAGCAGCCGGGTGGCCTCGGGGGCGTCGAGGACGTCGATCCGCACCGGGCGGATGCCGGGGTGCCAGCCGCCGGCGCGGCGGCTGGTGACCAACTGGTGGCCGCGGCCGAGCAGCCGGCCGAGATAGGGGGTGAGGTGGACCGGGTCCTCGGCGTTGTCGTAGACGAGCAGCCAGCGGTCGTGGGCGCGCAGCCAGGCGAGCGCCCATTCGACCTGCTGGCCGGGCGGGGCGGTGAGGGCCCAGGTGGGGTGGAGGTGGACGGCGAGGTCGGCGAAGGCCTCGGCGAGCTGCTCCTCGGACTCGGCGGTGATCCACCAGATCAGCCGGTAGTGCGCGGCCTCGGCGTAGGCGTAGTGCAGTGCGACGGTGGTCTTGCCGACCCCGCCGAGGCCGTGCAGCGTGGTGGCCTGGGTGACCAGCCCGCTGCCGTCGCCGTCCGACAGCGCCTCGGCGATCGCCCGCAACGCGCCGTCGCGGCCCACGAGTCGGTCCACGGCGCGGGGCGGCAGGTTGGGAGCGGGGGCGCTCGCCTCGACGGTCAGCGCGGCCCGCGCCGCCTCGGGCGGCAGCACGGCCGCCCGCTGCTCGGCATGCGGGTTCCCGGCGGTGGCGGGTGAGACCGGGCGGCGGCGCTGGTCGAAGGCCTCGTGGTCGGGCAGGCCGCCCTCGGGCCGGACATGCGTCGTCCTGGACATCAACACTTCGGCGCCCTCACCCCCACGTACGGTTCCGCCCGCCCACCGTAGTCGCGGGCGGGCGCCGTGTCACCGGATTCCGCCGGTCACCCGGAGCCGGGCGCACCACTGTCGGTACCGGACGGTAGCGTACCCGGATGATCATGCACACCGCCCCCACCTGGCACGCCACCGGAACGGGCGGCCCGGAGGCGCCCTGGTCCTCGCCCCCGGGCTGGCCGGCCGGCCGGATCGCCTGACGGCCGGTCGGACGTCAGTCCGCCAGCCCCAGCGGGTCCGGGGCGGGGGCGAGCAGTTCCGGACCGTTGGAGCGGACGCTGTTGACGGCGGGGGAGACGGCCCGCACCCGCAGGGCGCCGTCGGCGGGGCGGCGCAGCAGGTGGTGGAGTTCGTCGGAGTCCGTGAGGTCGGGGGCGAGCCAGGCGGCCAGGTCGGCGGGGGCGATGGTGAGCGGCATCCGGTCGTGGACGCGCCCGGCGCTGTCGGTGGCGTCGGTGGTGATGACGGTGGCGGTGGCGAGCCAGGCCGCCGGGTCGTCCTCGGGCCGGGTGCGGTCGCGCCAGAACTCGTACAGGCCGGCCATCAGCATGACCGAGCCGGTGCTGAGGAAGTACGGCTGCTTGTACTTCTTCCGGTCGGCGGCGGCGGGCACCTCGCGCCACTCGAAGTAGCCGTCGGCGGGGATGACGCAGCGCCGGGTGGTGAAGGCCTTGCGGAAGGCGGGCTTGAGGTGGACGGTCTCCGAGCGGGCGTTGATCATGCGGGCGCCGCCGGAGGGGTCCTTGGACCAGGACGGCACCAGGCCCCAGCGCAGCGGGCGCAGCTGCCGTAGCAGCTCGCCGCTCTCCCGGTCGACGCGTTCCAGGACGGCGGGCACCGGGTCGGTGGGTGCCACGTTCCAGCTCGGCGCGAACGACTCGGCCGGATCCCAGCGCAGTTCCCCGAGCAGGGCGACGAGGTCCTGGGGCGTGGTGGTGGAGACGAAGCGACCGCACATGCCCCCCACCCTGCCACCAGCGGCGGACAATTCCGGGTCAGTAGGTGGGGTGGCGGCCTGGGGTGTGGCCGAAGGTGCGGCGGAAGACGTCGATGAAGGCGCTCGCGGAGGACCAGCCGCAGCGGTGCGCGACCGCCGTGACGGGCAGGCCCTCGGCGAGCAGCACCAGAGCGTGGTGCAGCCGCAGCTGGGTGCGCCATTGGGGGAAGGTCATGCCGAGGTCGGCGCGGAAGAGCCGGGAGAGCGTGCGGTCGCTGGCGCCGACCGCCCGGCCCAGCTCGGCGAGGGTGTGCTGGTCGGCCGGGTCGGCCCGCAGCCGGTCGCAGACCGCGCGCAGCAGCGGCGTGGCGGGGGCGGGCAGGTGCAGCGGCTGCTGTGGTGAGGCGCGCAGCTGGTCGAGCAGGACGGCGCGCAGCCGGGCCCGTTCGGGGCTGTCGTCCTCGGGGGTGCGGGTGTAGGCGACGATCAGTTCGCGCAGCAGCGGCCCGACGGCGAGCACGGTCGGCCGGTCCAGGCCGAGCGGGTTCTCGGTGGCGGGCAGCCCGACCAGGTGGAGGTCCAGTTCGCCGTGGGCCTGGTGGGCGTGCACGGTGCCGGCCGGGACCCAGATGGCGCGGGTGCCGGGGGCGACCCAGGAGCCGGCGTCGGTGGTGATGGCGAGCACGCCGCTGGCCGCGTAGGCGATCTGGTGGTCGTCGTGGCGGTGGGCGTCGATCCCGGTGCCGGAGGCCAGCCGCTGGGCGCGGGTCGGGGCGACGGGGTCATGGCGGATGTTCGGCATCACCTGGCAGATTATCGGAAGCCCGACAGGTGTCGCTGCGCCGAGCATGTCGGCATGCCGAGGACAACGCCGGACAACCTGCCGATCACTACGCCCAGTGCGTCCAATACATCCAGCACACCTGACAATCCGAAGAGCACACCCGGCAAACGGGACTCCTCGATCACCCTGCTGTCCCTCGGACACGCCTGCGTGGACGTCTACCAGGGCGCGGTGGCCGCCCTGGTCCCGTTCTTCGTGGCCGAGCGCGGCTACGGCTACGCCGCCGTCTCGGGCGTGGTGCTCGCCGCCTCGCTGCTCTCCTCGGTGGCGCAGCCGCTGTTCGGCGCGATCACCGACCGCCGCCCGCTGCCCTGGCTGCTGCCGGTCAGCACGCTGGTGGGCGGCGTGGGCATCGCGCTCAGCGGGGTGAGCGGCTCGTACCCGCTGACGCTGGCCTTCGTGGCGCTGTCCGGGGTCGGGGTGGCCGCGTACCACCCGGAGTCCGCCCGGGTGGCCCGGCTGGCCGCGCGGGACGGCCACCGGGGGATGGCCTGGTTCTCGCTGGGCGGCAACCTGGGCTTCGCGGCGGCCCCGCTGCTGGTCTCCGTGGTGGTCTCGGGCGGCGGCCTGCGGCTGACCCCGCTGCTGGTGCTGCCGGCGCTCGCGGGCGCCGTCCTGTGCCTGCCGGTGCTGCGCGAACTGGAGCGCCGGCGGGCCGCCGGGGCGGCTTCGGCGCCGGTGGCCGGGGCCGACGACCGGGCCTCGTTCGTGCGGCTGTCGCTGGCCGTGGTGTGCCGCTCGATCGCCTTCACCGGCCTGAGCACCTTCCTCGCGCTGTTCGCCACCCAGCGGGTCGGCGGCGGTACGGCGGCGGGCACTGCGGCGCTGGTGGTGCTGTACGCGGGCGGCGCGGTGGGTTCGGTGCTGGGCGGCGCGCTGGCGGACCGCTGGGGCCGGGTCGCGGTGGCGCGCTGGTCGTACCTGGTGGCGGCGGTGGCCGTGGCGGGCGTGGTGCTGGTGCCGGGCCCGGCGCTGTACGTCTTCGTGGCGTTGACCTCGGCGGGCCTGTACGTGCCGTTCTCGTTGCAGGTCACGCTGGGGCAGGACTACCTGCCCTCGCGGATCGGCACCGCCAGCGGGATCACGCTGGGCCTGACCGTCAGCATCGGCGGCCTGGCGAGCCCGGTGATCGGCGGCCTCGCCGACGCGACCTCGCTGCGCACCGCCCTGCTGCCGCTGGTGCTGATGCCGGTGCTGAGCTGGCTGCTGTTCCGCACCCTGCCGGAGCCGGTCGCGCCCGAAGCCTTTGGCGCGGCCGCGCCCGAGCCGGGTCCGGCGGCTACGCGGTGACGGCCGCGACGACCTCGGCGTAGGCGTCGAACAGCCGGGTCGTGCCCGGCCCGGGGTCGGCGAGCAGCAGCGCCCAGCAGCGGGCGACGAGTTCGCGGGCCGTGGTGCCGGGCCAGGGCTGTGGCAGGAGTTCCGGCGGCAGCAGCGGGTCGGGCTCCATCGCCTCGGTGAAGGCGGCGGCCAACTCCAGGGCGACGGTGAGCAGTTCGGAGCCGGTGAGGCCCTTCTCCAGTCGGGCGAGGCGGTCGGCCGCGACCTCGGTGAGCCGCTGGTGGCCCTCGGCGACCTGGTCCAGCGGCCACCAGCGCCGGGCGAGCGCGCGGGGGTCGTCGGTCTCGCCGGTGCGCAGGTCGCGGCTGGTGAGGAGGGTGAGGTGGCCGCGCACGTCGAGGGCGGCGGCCTCGGCGAGGACGTCCTCCTCCCAGGGGTGCGGCGAGACGTAGAGGCCGTTCTGCACCGGGGCGCCGCCGAGTCGGAGGATCGCCTCGCGCAGCGCGTCGCGGGCGGGCCGGGCGTGCTCGGGGACGGCGAATCCCGCGAGGTGCCAGACGCCGTCCCAGGGGGCCCGGCCGCGGTCCTGGGCGTACATCAGTGCCACGTACTCGACGTCGGGGTCGATCGAGCGCCGGGTCTCGGCGGTGGCCCGCAGCAGGGCCCGGCGGCCGCGCCCCTCCTGGACGAACCGTCCGTCGTCGGTGAGGCGCTTGACGGTCAGCCGGACCTGCTGGTCGGTCATCCCGAGCAGGCCGGCCACGGCGTACAGGTCGCCGCAGTCGACCGTGCCGTCCGTACGGACCATCGCCTCGACCAGCACCCGGGTCGGAATCTCCACCATGGCGACCATCCTAATGCGTTCAGATCTGATACGTTCGTTTTGAGAACGAGAGATTGGTGAGTGAAGATGCGCAGGCGATGGTTGCTCTGGGGATCACTGCTGTCCGTGGTGGTGCTCCTGCTCGGCGCGGGCGGCTGGGTGGTGTACCAGAACGAGTACGACCTCAAGGAGGAACGCGTCACCATCACCGGCGGCAAGCAGCCGTTGCACGGCGTCCTCGCCCGCCCGACCGGCGGCCGCACCCCCGCCGGCCTGGTCGTCTTCGTCCACGGGGACGGCCCCACCAGCGCCACCCACGCCACCTTCTACCGGCCGATCTGGGAGGCCATCGCCAAGGCCGGCTACGCCTCCCTCTCCTGGGACAAGCCCGGCGTCGACGGCGCCCCCGGCAACTGGCTCGACCAGAGCATCCAGGACCGCGCCGACGAGACCGTCGCCGCGATCGCCTGGGCAAAGAAGCAGCCCGGCATCGACCCCGCCCGGATCGGCCTCTGGGGCGCCAGCCAGGCCGGCTGGGTGATGCCCAAGGCCGCCCGGCAGTCCCCGGACGTCAGGTTCGTGATCGCCGTCGCCCCCGCCCTCAACTGGCTCCAGCAGGGCCGCTACAACCTGCTCGCCGAACTCAGGAAGAAGCACGCCACCCCGGCCGAGACCGCGGCCGCCATCGCGCGCAGCGACCGGAACCTCGCCGCCCTCCGGGCCGGCCAGACCTTCGAGCAGTACCGGGCCGGCGGCGGCGACGTCGACGGCCTCACCCCGCAGCGCTGGGACTTCAACCGCCGCAACCACACCTCCGACGCCAGCGACGACCTCGCCGCCCTCCGGGTGCCGGTCCTGCTCTTCCTCGGCGGGCGCGACATCAACGTCGACAGCGACGACACCGAGGCCGGCTACCGCAGGATCCTCACCGCGCCCGGCCAGCTCCGGGTCAAGCGCTACCCGGACGCCACGCACAACATCGTCCCCGAATCCGTCGAGGACTCGGAACTGGAGAGCACCCTCCTCGCGATCGCCGCACCCCGCTCGCTCTTCAGCCCCGGCTACCTCGACGAGCACCGCAGCTTCCTGACCTCGCTGGCTTCCTGACCTCGCTCGGGCAGCGCTGACGGCCCAGCCGCAAAGCCGGTGGACGCAGCCGGCGAAAGGAGAAACGACGATGAGAGTGCTCGCCCTCGGCGGAGCGGGAGCGATGGGCCGCGTCGCCGCCCGGGTCGCCGCCCGACTGCCCGGCGTCCACGAACTCGTGATCGCCGACCGCGACCCGGACGCCGCCCGCCGCACCGCCGCCGCCCTCGCCGGCGGCCCGGTGCCGGTCCGGGCCCGCCAGGTCGACGTCACCGACGGGGCGCAACTGCACGCCGCCCTCGCGGAAGCCGACGCCGTCCTCAACACCGTCGGCCCGTACTACCGCTTCGGCCTCGGCGTGCTGCGCGCGGCGATCCGCACCGGCACCCACTACCTGGACATCTGCGACGACTGGGAACCCACCGTCGCCATGCTGGAACTCGACGGCGAGGCCCGCGCCGCCGGCGTCCGCGCCGTGATCGGCATGGGCGCCAGCCCCGGCGTCAGCAACCTGCTCGCCGTCCGGGCCGCCGCCCGCCTCGACACCCTGACCGACCTCTACACCGCCTGGCCCGTCGACGCGGGCGCCGAACCCGACGACACCTCCCTGATCGGACCGGACGGTGCCCCGCTGGCGGCCGCCGTCCACTGGATGCAGCAGATCAGCGGCACGGTCGCGGTGGTCGACGGCGGCCGGATCGTCCAGCGGCCCCCGCTGCGGCCGGTCGCCCTCGACCTGCCCGGCGGCCACCGCGGCACCGCGTACACCGTCGGCCACCCCGAACCGGTCACCCTGCACCGCAGCCTGCGGCCCGGCGGCGCGGCCGCCAACCTCATGGTCGTCACCGCCAGGACGGCCGCCTACCTGGACGTCCTGCGGGACGACCTCGACGCCGGGCGCCTGCGCAACGAGACCGCCGCCGTCGACCTCGACCGCCCCACGCTGCGCCGCACCCTGCGGGCCGCCGCCCGCGCGGCCCGCTTCCCCGGCCCCGGCAGCCTCCCCGGCTTCTTCGCCGCCGCCACCGGCAGCCGCGAGGGCCGGCCGGTCACCGTCCTCGCCCGGCTCACCGGCGCCGAGGCCCTGCTCGGCGACATGGCCGAGAGCACCGGCGTGCCGGCGGCCCTCGGCCTCGCCCAGCTCCTGGACGGCGGCGTCCACGCCCCGGGCGTCCACCCGCCCGAGGCGGCGATCGACGCCGAGCGCTTCTTCGCCGACCTGGTACGCCACTGGCCGGGCGTCGGCGTCGTGGTGGAGGAGCGCCCGGGGGCGTGATCAGGGCGTCGGCGTCAGCGCCGGCGAGGTCAGGACACGACGGCCCAGCCCTGTCCGGGGACGGCGCCGTCGGCCGCGTCCGTGGTCACGGTCGAACCCGCCGTGCCGGTGCGGGCGTTGAGGACCAGGCCGGTGGCGACGTTGGTGATGGTGAGCTTGCCGGTGGCGCCGTCCTGGGCGACCCGCCACTCCTGCCAGCGGTTGCCGGGCGAGTAGCCGAGCAGGTAGGCGCTGTTGCCGGGGTCGGTGCCGGCGGCGAGCACGGTGTGCGCGTGGGTGGCGGTGGCGCAGTTGTCGGCGATCCGCACGGTGCCGTCCGGGTTGCTGGTGAAGGTCCACTGCTCGGAGGTGTGCGTGGGCCACCAGGTGTTGACGTCGGCGACGGCGCCGAGCGGCGAGCTGCAGGTCCCCGCCACTTCGAGGACCAGGCCGCCACTGCCGCCGGCGCCGATCGCGTGGTAGCGGCCGTCGTCGACCACCGCGGCCGGCCCGGTGGCCGGCCGGGCGCTGAGCCGGTACAGCGCCACGCCGTGCGGGGCCACCGAGGCGCCGAGCGTGCCGGTGACGGTCGAACTCGCGCCCGTCCACAGCTCCTTGGCGGTGTAGCCGGGCCCGGTGAGGCCGAGCTCGCCGAGGCTGGTGCTCACCGTGCGGCTCGCGGCCGGGTCCTGGTTGACGAGCAGCACGGCGGTGTCGCCGTTCGCCAGCCGCCGCTGGAGGACGACCGGCGCGGTGGCGTTCGCGGGCTTGGCGCCGACCAGGGTGGCGGGCTTGGCCAGCGCGTCCTGGTCGATCGCTATGACGTCGCGGTTCTTCAGGACCGCCAGGCTCGCGGCGTCGATCCCGGTGGACCAGGTGTGGCCGTCCGCGCTGTGCTGGGACTGTGCGGCGGTGCGCAGGTCGGCGCCGGAGACCAGGGGGGCGGCGAGCATCGCGAGGACGGAGGTCTCGGTGCGGGACTCGTCGTCGGTGAACGGCTTGTGGCAGGTGCAGGTGTCGGTGGTGCCCCAGGCGCCGTAGACGTCCTGCCAGCCGGTGAACATCATGTCGAGGTCGTTCCAGCTGCCCGGGCGCACGTTGCCGGGGTACTGCAGCGCGGTCTGCAACTGCCCGTTCCAGAGCACCCCGTCGAGCTCGCTGTCGCGGTCGCCGCCGATCCGGCAGAGGTTGGCGACCTGGCCGCACCAGACGCCGGTCGGCGCGTAGCCGGGCGCCTGGAACGGCGCGGTGCCGGCGGCCTGCACCACCGGGTCGGTGCGCGCCGGGTCGTCGGCGGCGAGCAGGTATGGGACGCCGGTGTGGGCGGGCTGGGCGGAGACGCTGAGGGTGACCTTGGGCCGGCCCTGCGCGGCGGAGGCGGCGTCGAGGGCGCGCTGGAAGGTCTGGACGCGGGCGTAGATCGAGCGGGTGAGTTCCTTGCCCTCGCCCTGGGTGAAGTAGTTGTGGCCGTCCGGGCCGGTGATCTGCGGGCCGTAGGGGCAGTCGTCGTACTTGACGTAGTCGACGCCCCAGGAGACGAAGTCGCTCGCGTCGGTGCTCTCGTGGCCGAGGCTGCCGGGGTGCATCTGGCAGGTGAGGTAGGTGTCGGTGGCGTAGAGGCCGAACTTCATGCCCTTGCCGTGCGCGTACTGGGCGAGGTACTCGATGCCGTTGACGGTCCGCCCGTTGACGGTCTGCGCGGGGAAGTGGTCCGGGCGGGGGAGGAGGTGGCCGGTGGTGGGGTCGTTGCCGGTGCCGTCGGTGCCGCTGACGGGGTTCCCGGCGGCGTCGTGGAGCTGGAGCCCGCCGTCGGCGTTGCGGACCAGGTCGGTGGTCTGGCCGTCGCGGTGCCAGAGCGACCAGCCGTCGTCGATGGTGACGGTGTCGTAGCCGGCCGCCACCAGGCCGTTGGCGGCCATGAAGTCGATGGTCTGGACGACCTGGTCCTCGGTGACCTCGGTGCCGAGGGAGTTCCAGGAGTTCCACCCCATGGGCGGGGTGAGGGCGTTGCCGTTGCCCAGGGCGGCGGCGGGGGCGGCCGTGCCGAGTGTGAGGGCGCCGAGGCCGGTGGCGGCGAGGGCCAGCGCGAGCACGGGTGCCGCGAGGCGGTGGGGGATGTGGCGCATGCGCGCTCCTGAGGGTGTGGGGGTGGTGACGGTGCGTCGGGTGGAGCGGGGTGTGCGGCCGACCGGTTGGGGGCCGGTCGGCCGGAAGGGTGGTGCGCTGGGGGGTCAGTCCGTGACGGCGGCGCTCGCGGTGCGCCCGGGGGCGACGGTGACGGTGGCGTAGGTGTAGCTCACGCCGTCGACGGTCCTGGTGCGGGTGGGCCGGGCCTTGCCGTCGACGGTGATCCCGCCGTGCGGGCCGGCGAAGCGGGCCTCCCAGGTGAGCGGCGCGCGGCCGGTGTTGGTGACGGTGCTGCTGCGGTGGCCGTCGTGCCGGACGGTGACCGAGCCCGCGCCGACCGGGATGTCGGCGACCTCCAGCCAGCCCATCGAGGCGGGCAGCCGGGAGGCGGTCACGAGGGTGTGCGCGGCGGCGTCGGGCTCGACGCCGAGCAGGCCCTGCACGGTCTGGCCGAGCAGCGTGAACGGGACCTCGGGGTAGTCGCCGTTGAGCAGCCGCCCGGTGGCGTGGAGCTGGTCGACGCCCTGGTAGATCTGCCGCATCCACTTCCAGGCGGTGTCGCCGTCCTGGTTGGCGAAGAAGGCGTCGGGCAGGTAGGTGTAGGCCTCCAGGTTGGTCGAGCGCTGCGGGCCGGAGTCGGCGGCGTCGATGGCGGCGAGGAGGGCGTCCCGGCGCGGGCCGGGGTCGAGCAGCTGCTTGACCGGCATCAGCACGCTGGACTCGTAGCCCCAGCCGGTCACCGGCTTGCCGGTGGTGTCGTAGCCGTGCACGACCTCGCCGGGCTGCTGCCGGTCCACGCTCCAGGTGGTGTTGACGTAGTCGCGCAGCGCGGTGGCGGCCTGCCGGTAGCCGGTGGCGGCGGCGGTGTCGCCCTTGGCGGTGGCCAGCGTCGCGGCGGCGAGGTACGCCTGGTACTGGGCGCCGATCGCGTCGCCGGCCTCGGCGTAGGTGCTGGTGGCGTTCTCGGCGTAGCTCGCGGTGCCGGCGAAGATGCTGCGGCTGGTGGCCTGCGGGATGGGCAGGCCGCCGTTGTCGACCGGGCCGGGGTGCTGGGCGATGAAGGGGCCGAGGGTGTTGCGGACGTAGCCGCTCAGCGCGGGGTCGTCGGCGTAGTCGCGGTCCCCCGTCCACCGGTAGGCCTCGCCGGCCTTCTCGACCAGCTCGAACGGCGCGGGCAGCTCGCGCACGAAGCGGTCGGGGCTCCGGTAGTCGATGCTGCCGTACGTCCTGGCGTCGAAGTTGAGCGCCCAGACCGGGTAGAGCTTGTTGGTCTCGGTGGCGGAGGCGGCGAACCCGCGCAGCATGGTCTTGTTCTCGGCGTCCAGGCCGAGCAGGTGGGCGCCGACCAGCTGGTGGGCGAAGTCGCGGCTGTAGAAGTCGGAGCGGAACGGGTAGCCGGCCCAGTAGGTGGTGTCGTAGGTGGTGGTGCCGGTGCCGCCGGGGTTGTTCTCGTCCTGGTTGAGCACGCCGGTGGTGCCGGCCTGCTGCACCCAGCTGTTGGCCTTGGTCTTGGCCCAGTCGAACAGGGCGACGACCTCCGGGTCCGAGGAGCTGATCCTCGGGTCGTTGGGGGCGGACGGGGCGACGGCGGCGTCGTCCGCGTTGACCCAGCCGGTGGGGGAGGAGCCGATGCCGAGGGTGAGCCGGTCGCCGGCCGCGACGTGCACCCGGGGCAGGGTGTACTTCGCGTAGACGGGCTGCTCGGGCAGGGTCAGCGAGCGGACCACGGTGCCGTTGACGCTGACCGATAAGGTGCCGCCGGCGCCGCCGGTGGCGATCCAGACGGACAGGTCGTAGCTGCCCGCGGTGACGGCGGTGACCTGCTGGGCGATCCGGTGGCCGGAGCCGGCGTCGAGGTAGGCGAGGCGGGTGCCGCCGTGCGGGTTGTTGGTGGCGACGCCGGTGTGGTCGCTGAACGTCCAGCCGTCCGTGCCCTGTTCGAAGCCGGGGTCGGTGAGGGTGAGCGGTTCGCTGCGGGTGAGGGTCCAGCGGTGGGCGGGCCGGGCGTCGCAACGGCGGCGGTCGGCGGCGTTGCTCTGCTCGCGGTCGGCGGCGCCGTCCTGCTCGTGGTCGCCTGCCGTGGTGAGGCAGGCGCCGTGCGCGGCCAGGGTGTGACTGCCGCCCGGTGCCGGGGAGATGGCGAAGGTCTCGGCGGCGGGGTCGGTGCCGCAGTCGGCCGTGCCGGGGCGCCGCCCGGTGCCGTCGAGGGTCAGGCAGCGTCCGCTCGCGGCGTTGACCAGCCGGTAGCCGTCGGTGGTGCGGTGCAGCTGCCAGCGCTGGCTGAGCAGCCCCTGGCAGGCCGCGCCGACGACGGGTGTGCCGGCCGCCGGTTGCGCGTACTGCGGGCCAAGGCAGCTGCCGTCCAGGGCGGAGCCGAGGACGTAGCCGCCGCCGTCGACCAGCGGGGCCGCGCCGTCGGCTCGGGCCGGTCCCGCGCCGACGGCCTGGACGGCCTGGACGGCGAGGACGGCCAGGGCAGCCAGGACCGCTGAGCCCGGGGGCAGGGCGCGGACCGGTCGGCGGCGCGGGGCGCGGGTGGGGGGCATGGGGGCTCTCCTGTCGGACGGCTGGCGGTGCGTCAGGGGCGGGGCGGCGTGCGCGGGCAGGGGTTTGAACGTTCAAATCCCTTGAGCGGCGTCGGGTGACATGTGCAATGTCACATGCCTATCCGAGCCGCGTCAACGGTCGGCGCACGGTCGGCTGCAGCCCTCCGGACTCGTCCTCGCTCGTTCTCCGGGTTCGCGCGCCGGGAGCCGGGGCCCGCCCGGCGTCAGCGCGGGGCGGTGGCCAGCGTCAGTGCAGGGTGGTGAACGGCATCAGTGCAGGGAGATGGCCGGCATCAGCGCAGGGCGGTGACCAGCATCAGCGCGGCCACGCCGAGCAGGGCGAACGCGAAGGCCCGTTGCAGGGTGCGCCCGCTGAGCCGGTCGGCGAGCCGCTTGCCGTCCCAGGCGCCGAGGATCGCGGCCCCGGTGAAGGGGGCGGCCACCGCCCAGTCGATGGCGCCGGTCGCGCCGAGGCGGGGCAGCAGCGCGGCCAGCGCGTTGGCGGTGATCACCAGCAGGCTGGTGCCCACCGCCTCGGCCATGGTGAAGGCGAGCACCGAGACCAGCGCGGGGACGGCGAGGAACCCGCCCCCGACCCCCAGCAGCCCGGTGACCGCGCCGAGCCCGGCGCCGGTCGCCGTCGAGCGGCCCCACCCGGCGGCGGAACGTTCCTGCGGGGCGGCCTTCGGCGGCACCAGCATCCGCCAGGCGGCCAACCCGGCCAGCACGGCGAACGCGCCGGTCAGCAGCGCCCCGGGCAGGTGCGCGGAGAGCGCCCCGGCGGCTGTGGCGGCGGGCAGCCCGGCGGCGGCGAACAGCGCGCCGGTGCGCCAGCGGACCCGGCCCGCCCGGGCGTGCGCGAGCAGGCCGGTCAGCGAGGTCGCGGCGACGATCACCAGGGCGGCGGTGGTGGCCAGGGCCGGGCTGAAGCCGAGCAGGTAGACCAGCGCGGGGACGGCGAGCATGCTGCCGCCCCCGCCGAGGCCGCCGAGGGCGAGGCCGACCACGGCCCCGGCGGCCAGCGCCAGGAGCAGCGCGGTCATATCGCGTCCCCGGCGTCCCTGGAGTTCCCGCCGCCACCGCTGCTGCTGCCGCTGCTGCTGCCGCTGCCGCCCGGCGTGGTGACCGGCAGCCCGGCCCGCTCCCAGGCGGCCATGCCGCCGACGACGTTCAGTACCTCGACGCCGCGCTCGGCGAGCAGCTGCGCCGCCCGTGCGGAGCGGTTGCCCGAGTGGCAGATCGCCAGGACGAGCCGTCCGTCCGCCTCGGGCGGCAGCGGTTCGCGGGCGGCCAGGGCGATCAGCGGCAGGTGGAGGGCGCCGGGGGCGTGGCCGGCCGTGAACTCGCCGCGCTCCCGGACGTCGAGCAGGACGGCTGCGCCGGCGTGGGCGAGCCGGTGGGCCTGGGCGGGGGTGGTCTGCCCGGGGTTGGGCGACAGCGGGGGCATGCGGTTCTCCGATGGTCTGGTGTGGCGTGGGCCGGTTCGCCGGGGGGTGTGAGCGCCTCCTTGGCGCCACCCGTCTCCGGTGGCGACGGCCGGTCCCTCGCAATGTCCACCATAGTACCCCTGGGGGTATTATCGACCTCGTTCGGCGATACCCCGCCCCGTATCAACCGTGGGGCGGTATGCTGGCACATATACCGGTGGGGGTATCGAAATCACGCCGAGGCGCCCGACGCCGCCCAGGAGGTTCCCCGTGTACTTCGCCCAGTTCTACCTCGACTGCCTCTCCCAGGCCTCGTACCTGATCGCCGACGAGCGGACCGGCCGCGCCGTCGTGGTCGACCCCCGCCGCGACGTCGACGAGTACGTCGCCGATGCCGAGGCCCGCGGCCTGACCGTCGAGGCCGTCATCAACACCCACTTCCACGCCGACTTCCTGGCTGGCCACCTCGAACTGGCCGACCGCACCGGCGCCTGGATCGGCTACGGCCGCCGGGCCGAGACCGAGTACCCGATCCGCAAGCTCGCCGACGGCGAACGGATCGAACTCGGCGACGTCGCCCTCCAGATCATGGAGACCCCCGGCCACACCCCCGAGTCGATCAGCATCCTGGTCTACGAGCAGCCCGACGACACCGTCCCGTACGGCGTGCTCACCGGCGACGCCCTGTTCATCGGCGACGTCGGCCGCCCCGACCTGCTCGCCTCCGCCGGCGTCACCGCCGACGAACTCGGCGCCATGCTCTACGACAGCGTCCACCACAAGCTGATGGGCCTGCCCGACGAGACCCTCGTCTTCCCCGCCCACGGCGCCGGCTCCGCCTGCGGCAAGAACCTCTCCACCGAGAAGCGCTCCACCATCGGCACCCAGCGCCGCACCAACTACGCCTGCCAGCCCATGGACCAGGACACCTTCGTCCGCATCGTCACCGCCGGCCAGACCGCCGCCCCCGCCTACTTCGGCCACGGCGCCGCCCTCAACCGGCAGGACCACCCGCTGCTCGACCGCACCAACGCCGCCCGCCCCCTGTGCCCCGAAGGCCTCAAGGAAGCCCGCACCGCCGGCGCCGTCGTCCTCGACGCCCGCAACCTCCAGGACTTCGGCGCGGGACACGTCCGCGGCGCCCTCAACGTCCCCCTCGACGGCCGCTTCGCCGAACAGGCCGGCACCGTCCTCACCCCCGACAGCACCATCGCGATCATCGCCCCGCAGGACCGCGAGGACGAAGTCGTCACCCGCCTCGCCCGCATCGGCTTCGACCGCATCGCCGGCTACCTGAGCAACCCCGACAACGCCCTGCCCGCCCTCGCCGACGACCTCACCCCCGCCAGCCGCCTCACCGCCGACCAACTCCGCACCGCACTCGCCGACGAACAGCCCCCCACCGTCCTGGACGTGCGCACCTGCGGCGAACGCGAAACCGGCGCCATCGAAGGATCCCTCCACATCCCCCTGACCGAACTCCCCAGCCGCCTGAACGAGATCCCCACCGGCCACCCCCTGGTCGTCCACTGCGCCGGCGGCCACCGCTCCTCCATCGCCGCCAGCCTGCTGCGCCACCACGGCCACACCGACGTCTCCGACCTCCTCGGCGGCTACAACGCCTGGCACACCCTCACCCACCCCACCCGGGCCTGAACCCAGCCGCCCCGGGCCACCCACCCGTCGGGGCACGATCCCGGTCCTGGAGTCCGGTGAAGTTCGTTCCCGAGGCGCCGTCCTGGGCGAGGGTTCGTCGAGAGAGAGTCCCGAGAACACCGCGTCAACAATGTCCTGAGGCCTCACATGACACGGATCGTGCGGTGTGCCGGGTTGAGGAGGGTGTGGGGTGCTGCTGGTCGGGAACCGACACAATCCGCTGACCTGCGACTTCACCCAGCCGGCAGATGGTTCGTTCCCACAACTCTGAAGATCGTTTCCCCGGCCCCCTGGCAGGGCAGGACAGCCAACCGTGCCGCCGGCCCCGTTCCCGCCGATCCGGATCAGGCTGGGCCAGACAGCGTCGAATAGGTGCTCGCCGGCCTCGGCGAAGGCCGTCTCCTTGGTTCGCGGGTCGGCGGAACCGGCATCGCCTGCGACCAGTTCGGCGGCCTCTTCCGCTTTCCCGGCTCGCACCAGTAGCAGGGCGAGGGTGGCCCGGGCGGCCTCGGTCGCCTCCGAGGGTTCGTCCTCGACCACCGCATGCAGCAGTTCGGCGGCCCGCTCCGGTTCGTCCTGCTCGATCAGCAGTTTGGCCAGGTGGAAGCGGGCCAGCTGGAGCGCGGGTCCCCTGGCGGTGTCGACGGCCGTCCTCAGGTGGGCCCGCCCCTCCTCCCACCGGTCCGTGTACAGCAGCAGCACGCCGAGCAAGGCCGTGGCGGTGCCCGCCGCCACGGGGTGCGCCGAGGCGATCAGCTCGTGCAGCAGCGCCTCGGACTCGTCGGACCGCTCAAGGTTGACCAGCAGCATGGCCAGGTCGATCCGGGCCGTCGGGCAGCCACCCGCGCAGGTAGCCGTCCAGGAACGTGCCCAGCTCGCCCATCCCCTCCTCCTCGCGTGCCAGATCGCCCACGCCAACAACCGCAAACTCACCGGCTGGCTCGACACCCTCCCCACCGACACCCACCCCGCCCGGCGCCGACCCTCAAACCGAAACAGGACGTTCAGTACGCGGCCTACCGGATCGTCCAGGAGGCACTGACCAACGCCCACAAGCACGTTCCGGACGCCGAAGTGGACGTCACCGTCGAGGTCAACCCGGACACACTGCGCATCGCCATCGTCAATTCCGCGGGCGGACCGCCCCAGACGCTGTTGTTGCCCTCCGGCGGCCACGGCCTCGACGGCATGCGCACCCACGCCTCCACCTCGACCGCGCTGGCCACCCTCACCGACCAGGAGCGCGCGGTGCTGGACCTGCTCGCCGAGGGCCTGCCCAACACCGCCATCGCCCAGCGCCTCGGCCTGGCTGTCTCCACGGTCAAGACCTACGCGAGCCGGATCAACACCAAGCTCGGCGTCACCAGTCGGCTCCAGGCCGCACTGCTGTTCCGACGGTCAGGGCAGGCTGAGGACGGAGTGGCCCCTGGCTGCGGGGGATTGCCTCCCGCAGCCAGGCGCACGTAGACGGGGGCGACCTGCTCCTAGCCGGGGAATCCGCGCTGCCGGATCTCCTCGAAGAGGCGGCGGGCGACGTGCAGCCCCGTGCGCACGGCTGGTCGATTATGGACGCTCTTGTCGAAACTTGGGCGGACGGTCGCCACGGGCGCGAGCTCATGCCGGTTGCGGATCTGGTCGGCCTTCTCCGACTTGACCGATTCGGGCTGAGGGCCGGGGTGGAACAGGCCGGTCGGCGTCCCCGTGTAGAGGGCATCGCGGTTCTCGCAGCCGCCGCGCAGCTCACCGTCCAGGACGGCGGCCATCTCGCCGGTGGCTTCGGCACGGCTCGTGAACGAGCAGCCCCAACAGGACGTAGTCGTCCACCTGCCTGATGTTCTCCGGCTACCACGGTTCGCGGAAGCTCCGCGAACTCTACGGGCCCGATCAGCCCGCGAGGGAGCGGTCGTTGGCGGCGGCGTCCGCGATTCCGGCGCGGAGGAGCTGGTGGCCGAGGTCGATCAGGGCGCGGGCGGCGGCGTACTCGTCGCCGATCTCGGGGACGAGCGGGTCGTGCGGGTTACGGCGGGCGGTGGTGCGGGACTCCAGGGTGTTGTCGCCGGTGTCGAGGACGGCGTGGACCTTGGTGGTGTCACCTTCCTCGAAGAGGTCGAGGCGCAGGCTCCACCGCTTGGTGCGTATCGGAGTCGTGGTGTTCGTGCTCATGTCCGGTCCTCTCGGGGCCGGGCGGGCTCGGGCCCGCCCGGCCGGTCAGGTCAACCGCCCCGCGTGATCTCGATCGTGCGAGCGGGCTTTTCGGTCGCGCCGATCGGTGCGCGGACGGTCAGGACGATGCGGCCGGTGTCCGGCAGGACCTCGGGAGTGAAGCGGGACACCGCGATGGTGCGTCCGCTGGTGGTGTGCATCAGCTGCCGGGTGGCGGTGCGGGAGTCGTCGGTCAGCACGGCCCGTGCCTCCGGTACTCAGGGCCCGGCACGATGAACCGGACCTCTCCTGTCCAGCAGACTGCCGCCGGGTGCGAGACAGCAGGGCTGTTCGGCCCTCCGGTGGGCCCTATCTGCGGGGGCCGGCGTGGACCTGTCCGACGAGGCCGGACGCATCGGTGAGCATCGGTGCCCGCTCGGTCGTGAGACCAGGGCCGTAGGACCCTCGCCCGGCGCCACCGACCCGACGGATGCTCGAAGTACCGGCGCTCCCCGCCGGGAGCTGGGAGCTGGGAGCTGGGAGCTGGGAGCTGGGAGCTGGGAGTGAATCATCATGACCACCGAAACCGCCCTCACCATCGCGGACCTGCATCTGCTGGCCGAAGCCGGAGGCCTGGCGCCCTCGCTGCACAACAGCCAGCCCTGGCGCTTCCGCCCCACGTCCGACCGGCTCGGGCTGGAGGTCCACGCCGACCTGAGCCGGGCCGTCCAGGCTGCCGACCCGGACCTTCGGGCGCTGCACATCTCGATCGGCGCTGCCCTGTTCAATCTGCGCGTGGCCGCCGCGCACCTCGGCCGCGAGGCCGCCGTCCGGCTGCTGCCGTCCGGCGAAGGCGCGCAACCGTGTGCCGTGCTCGACCTCTCCACGCAGGCCCGCACACGGCAGCCCTTCGGTGCCGACCTCTACCCGGCCATTGCCGGGCGCCACTCCAGCCGGCAGCCGTTCACCAACCGGGACGTCCCCGAGGCACTGGTCGCCGACCTCATCTCGGCAGCCCGGGACGAAGGCGTCACGCTCACCGTGCTGGAGGAGGACGGGGTGCGTCGCGTGCTCGCCCTCACCTCCGAGGCCGAGGCCGCGATGGCCGCCGACGTCACCCGCGAGGCCGAGACCCGCCGCTGGCTACGGCTGGAGCCCTCCTACGACGGCATCCCGCTCGCCGCCCTCGGCTCGCACGACCGCGACGCCCGCGTCCCGATGCGCGGCTACGCCGGACACCCGCCGCGTCATGCCACCCCAGCCGAACGCTTCGAGGCGCTGCCGCAACTGGCCACCCTCACCACCCACCTCGACGGCCAGGCCGACTGGCTGCGCACCGGACAGGCCATGGAACGGGTCTGGCTGCTCGCCACCGACCACGGCCTGCGTGCCTCCGTCCTGCACCAGGCCGTGGAGATCCCCGACACCCGCTGGCGTCTGCGCGATACGGACGAGGGGCCCGGGTACGTCCAACTGGTGCTGCGCCTCGGCTACGGCCCGCCCGGTGTGGCCAGCCCGCGTCGGCGGGTCGAGGACATCCTGGACCCGTCGGAGGAGTAGTCGGATGTCCGCCGGCCCGTCTTTTCAGGGGGAGACGGGCCGTATGGCGTGGCGTCGAGGGAGCGAGGGAGGGGGTTGGGGAACCGTGCAGGCGTGCACGCTCAGCCGGGCGGGCTCGCGAGCGTGGTCATCGCGGGATCCGTTCCACCTACTCGGGTGCGACGGTCGGAGGGCCGTCGGGGCGGATGACCCGGCCGCTGATCCCGGTGGGCCGGATGCGCATCCAGGTGTCCCGGGTACCGCCCGCCCAGGGGTGGGGGTCGGCGTGCCGCTTGAACCAGCTCAGGGCCTCCTCGTCGGAGACGAGTGAGACGGTCCCGTTCACGTGCACGCTCCAGCCGTGGTCCTCATGGCGATCTCCCTGTTCAGGCCGGTTCGCTGTTCGGGACGATCACCAGAGGGACGGTGCAGCGGTGCACCAAGGCGCGGCCGGTGGAGCCGAACAGCAGGTCGCGGAAGCCGCCGAGGCCCCGGCTGCCGATGACCAGGCAGCGGGCCCGGGTGGCGACGGCCGCCAGCATCGGGGCGGGAGAGCCGGTGAGCACCTCACGCCGTACCCGGATGTCCGGGTACTTCTCCTGCCAGCCGGCCAGCGCCTCGGACAGGTCCACCAGGGACTCCTCGACCAGGTCCGGTTGTGCGGCGTCGGCGGGGCGGCGGATCTCCACGGCCTGCACGTCGGCCCCGGCCAACGAGGCCTCCTCGAAGGCGAAGCCGATCGCGGCCCGGGAGGACTCCGAGCCGTCCACTCCGACCACGACGGGGCCGGGACCGGAGACGCCGTCGGGCGGCTCCGGGACGAGGGCGATCGGACAGTGCAGGTGTCCGACCAGGGAGGCGCCCTTGGACCCGATGGGCAGCGCGGAGTGCGCCTCGGTGAGCCGACGGATGCCGAGGACGAGTTGCGCGGCCTCGTCGGCTGCTTCGCGCAGCACCCGGACCGGGCGGCCCTCGGCGAGCCGGGGGGTGATCTCCAGCCCGGGGTGGCGTTCGGAGGCCAGCAACCGGGCGGTGTCCAGCAGCGTGTCGCCGGCGGCGCGGAAGCCGATCGTCCACCGGTCCCCATCGGGCCGGCCGGTGGGCCATTCCTGGGCGTGCAGGGGCTGGAGCGGCAGGCCGCGCCAGACGGCCTCGTCCGCCGCCCAGCGCACGGCCCAGCGGCTCGCCTCGGAGCGATCGATGCCCACGATCACGGGGCGACGGGTTTCGAAGCCGTTCATCGCGGTCTCCTTTCGGCCCTGGCCGGCGCCGTCACCGGCTCTGCGGGAGCCTTGACCACCCTCATCGTCGTGCGCTGTCGTGCACGTAGGGGAGGGCCGGTCGGGCCCGGCGACGCGGGCCGGTGGGCCCCGATGCCTTCGAGGAGGCGGTCCTCCGCGACCGGGGCCGCCCGCCGCCAGACCTCGGCTGCGAGCCGATCGCGCCGCGCGCATGGCGCCACGGTTGTCGGGGCCCGGTCCGCCTTCGCCTACTCCGGGACGAGCACCGCGACCCCGGTCACGCGGTCCGCGGCGAGGTCGGCGAGGGCCGCGTCGGCGTTCCGCAGCGGGTAGCGGCGTACGTGGACCACCGGGCGGGTCCGGGTGGCCTCGGCCAGGTAGGCCTGTCCGTCGGCCCGGGTGTTGGCGGTGACGCTGCGCAGCGTGCGTTCCTGGAAGAGGTGCCGCTGGTAGTTCAGTGGCGGGATGTCGCTGAGGTGGATGCCGGCCACCGCGAGCGTGCCGCCCCGGTCCAGCGCCGCGAGCGCGACCGGCACCAGCTCGCCGGCCGGGGCGAAGAGGACGGCCGCGTGCAGCGGCTCGGGGGGCGGGTCGTACGAGTCGCCGGCGAACTCGGCGCCGAGCTCCAGCGCCAGCCGTCGGGCCGCCGCACCCCGGGTGAACGCGGCCACCCGCGCGCCCCGGGCGAGGGCGAGCTGGGCGGTCAGGTGCGCGGACGCGCCGAAGCCGTAGATGCCCAGGAGCCCGCCCGGCGGCAGCTCGGCCCGCTCCAGCGCCCGGTAGCCGATGATCCCGGCGCACAGCAGCGGGGCGAGCTCCTCGGCGGGCGGCCCTTCGGGCAGGCGGTAGGCGAAACGGGCGTCCGCGACCACATGGCGGGCGTAGCCGCCGTGCCGGTCCCAGCCGGTGTAGCGCGAATCCGGGCAGAGGTTCTCCCGCCCCGTCCGGCAGTACCCGCAGCTGCCGCAGGTCCGGGCCAGCCAGGCCACCCCGGCGCGGTCCCCGACCGTGAACTCCTCGACCGCGGGACCGACCGCCCGCACCCGCCCGACCACCTCGTGCCCTGGCGTGCACCGCGCCACCCGGGGAGCGAGATCCCCCTCCGCCAGGTGCAGGTCCGTACGGCACACCCCGCACGCCTCCACCTCCACCAGGATCTCCCGCGATCCGGGCGCGGACAGCGGCCGCCGCTCCCACACCAACGGCCCCGGGCCCGCCCTACCCACCGGCCCCGGCTGCGCCACGACCCAGGCCTCGGTCTCTCCCGGTGCTTCTTCGGTGTTCATCGCTGCCTCGCGTGTTGTGGCCCCTCGCTTCAGGATCATCCCGGCCGAGCAGCCGCGCACACTGCGATCCTGTCCCTACCTCCATGGCGTACCACTGTGGGCGGGCTGTACAGGGGCCGGACGGCCCCGGCCCTGGGGCCCGCCGGTCCAAGCGGCGGGTACCCGATAGCCGGTGTGCTGGGGAATGCAGACGCAGCGGAGGGCCGGCGCTGCACGGAGGTGAACGAAATGAACGGCATCGACCGGACGACGGACGAGCGGCGGATCGTCGTCGGCGTGGACGGCTCGCGTCCGTCCCGAGCAGCGCTGCGCTGGGCTCTGGGGGAGGCCCGGCTGACCGGCGCGGTCGTGGAGGCGGTGACCAGCTGGGATGAGCCGGGTGTCTACGGACGGGGCATCACGGTGTCCCCGGAGGAGTCCGACGCCGTCGCCGGGTCGGAGCTCGCCGAGGTGGTGATGCGGGAGACGGGCCGGTGCCCGGGGGCCGTCGTGCGGCAGCGGGTGGAGCACGGCAGTGCCGGCGAGGTCCTGGTGAAGCTCTCTGCGGGGGCCGCACTGCTGGTGGTCGGCAGCCGAGGCCTCGGCGGCTTCGTCGGCGCGCTGCTCGGCTCGGTCTCCCGGTACTGCGTCCGGTACGCCCGCTGCCCCGTGGTCCTCGTCCGCGGCGACTTCACGGCCGGCCCGGCCGGGGACGAGCGACCTGCAGCGAAGGACCCCTCGGGCCCGACACCAGGGCCGTCAGGCCCTCGGGAGGCGGAAGCGGGCTCGGCAGACTGATCTGCGAGGGCACATGCCACCCCGGCACGGAGGAGGCGCGCCATGTCCGTCGCAGCCACCACACACAGCCACCCGGCCCCGCGCACGTCGCTGCGCCAGCACGTCCGGCGGGCCGTCGGTCTGGACCTCAATCCGCTCTGCCGCCCGGTGGACCGGACGTACAGCCGGTTGGTGGCCGCGCTGGCATTGACGGTGCTCGCCACGCTCGTGGTGGCTCTGGTGGCGGCGCTCCTGGTGTTCGGTGCGGGGACGCACACCGCGCAGCAGGTCGTCCGGCACCGGCACGTCGTCACCGCCGTCACCACGGGTCCGGCCCAGTCGGACGACCTGCGGGAGGGGAGCCCGCGGGCGCATGCTCCGGCCCGCTGGACGTACCCGGCCGGGCCGGGTGGCGGGACCATCCCGGTGCCGGATGGCACGCCGGCCGGGACGGCCGTTGTGGTCGGGCTGAACGACGCCGGGAACCCGGTCGGCGCCCCCAAGGAGGTCGCGGGGATCCTGTCGGACGCCGCTCTGGTGGGCCTGGGTACGGTCTTCGTGCTCGGGCTGGCTGCGGAGGGCGGCTTCGCGCTGTGCCGCCACCGGCTGGAACAGCGGGCGGAGGACGGCTGGGGGTCAGCCTGGGAGCAGGTGGAACCGGGTTGGTCCGGGCGGCGGTGAAGGCCGCTGTCAGAGGGCGAGTCAGGCTCATCAGCAGAACCACCAGTCACATCATCACTGTCAGAGGTGGAAGCGGCGGGCCTCGCCCGGTCGGATCACGGCTTGTGTGCCGCGCAGCCGGATCAGGACCGGCTCTTGGCGGTCCTCGCGCAGGCTCACCGTGACCGTGCGGCGGTCGACGGTGATGGTGAGGCCCCAGTGGCCGCGGTAACGCAGGTCGAGGTCCAGCCGGCCGAGGGCGGAGGGCAGGTGCGGGTCGAGCCAGAGGGCGTCCTCGCGGACCTCCAGACCGGTGTAGCAGCGCTGCAGCAGGTCGACCGCGCCCGCCATCGCGCCCAGGTGGACGCCCTCCGCCGTGGTGCCGCGCTGGCTGTCCCGCAGGTCGGCCGCCAGGGTGTCGCGGAAGTACCGCCAGGACGCGCGGCGGTCGGAGCGGGTGAGCACCCAGGCGTGCACCACGGAGCTGAGCGTCGAGCCGTGGACGGTGCGCCGCAGGTAGTAGTCCGTGGTGCGGCGGAGCAGCTCGTGGCCGGCGGGGTAGCCCAGGCGCCGTAGCAGGTCGCGGACCTCGCGGGCGGAGAACAGGTACCAGAGCATCAGGGTGTCGGCCTGTTTGGACGCCTTGTAGTGGTTGACCGTGTCGCCCTCGGCCTCCAGGATGCGGTCGAGCCGACGCAGGTCGGGGTAACGGCGCCGGTAGGCCGCCCAGTCGAGCTCTGCCAGCTGCTGGTAGCCGTCGAACTGGCTGAGGACGCCTTCGTGGAACGGGATGTGGAGGTGACGGCCGACCTCCTGCCAGCGGTCCAGCTCCAAGGCGTCGAGGGAGAGGCGCTCCAGCAGCTCCTCGCGCCGGTAGCCGGGCAGGACGTCCAGCGCGTCCTGGGCCCGGGCCAGCGCCCACGAGGCCATGAGGCTGGTGTAGGCGTTGTCGTCCAGACCTGGCCGGTCGGTCCCGGGGTAGGCGTCGTGGTACTCGTCGGGGCCGAGCACACCGCGGATCGACCAGCGCCCGCGTCCCCGGTCGTAGCTGGCGGCGGAGGACCAGAACCGGGCGATCTCCAGCAGCGTCTCGGCGCCCGCCGAGGCGAGGAAGTCCCGGTCCCCGGTGGCCTGGTAGTACTGCCACACGTTGTAGGCGACCGCGGAACCGACGTGCCGCTGGAGGTGGCTGTGGTCGGGGAGCCAGCGGCCGGACAGCGGGTTCAGATGGAGCTGCTGGGATTCCTCGCGGCCGTCGCTCGCGCTCTGCCACGGGTACATCGCCCCGCGCAGGCCGATCCGGTGGGCCTCCTGGCGGGCGGCGTTCAGGCGGCGGTGGCGGTAGCGGAGTACGGCGCGGGCGAGTTCGGGGAAGCGCAGGTTGAGCAGCCGCAGGACGAACAGCTCGTCCCAGAAGACGTGCCCTCGGTACGCCTCGCCGTGTAGTCCGCGGGCCGGGACGCCGACGTCCAGGTCGATCGAGTGCTCGGAGTAGGTCTGGAGCAGGTGGAACAGGTTCAGGTGCAGCGGACCGGTCCCGTCGAAGTCGGCCTCGATCCGGCAGCGGCGCCACAACTCGGCCCAGCGTACGGTGTGTTCGACCAGCAGGTCGTCGAAGCTCCCGGCCTCGGCGGCGAGCAGCCGGGAGGCGTGCAGCGGGGTCTCGATCGCCCGGTCGCGGGAGGTGTGCAGCGCCACGGTCTTCTCCACCGTGACCGGTCGGCCGCGTTGGACCTGCACGGTGAGGACGTGGGCCGCCCAGCCGTCGCGGCACTCGGCCGTCACCTCGGCCCGGTGCGCCCTGGTCCGGGCACAGAGGGCGATCCGAAGGGGAGAGCCTGCCGCGGCGGCCTCAAGCCAGAGCAGCCCGTCTCCCTCCACGCCTTGGCCGAACGAGGCGAAGTGGCGCTCGGCCAGTCCGCCGTAGCGGGCGACGCCGGTGTTGGCGACGTCGCCGTCCAGCGCCGAGCGGACTTCCAGCGCACCCGACCAGTTCTCCGGGGTGTACGTGCTCTCCAAGGCGAGCAGGTGCGGTCGGGCCTGGCTGGCGAGGCGGCGCTGGACCAACCGGGTCCGCCGCCCCTGGTCGTCGACCACGAGGGCGGTGCGGGTCAGCAGACCCCGGCGCAGGTCCAGCTCCACGGTCTGCTCGGCGGGCGGGCCGGCGAACCAGGCGCCGCCGACCGGGCGGAAGGTCAGCGGCAGCCAGTTCGGGCAGTTGACCAGGTCCTCGTTGGTCACCACCCGCCCCGCGACCGTCGACTCGGCCCGGTCGTAACAGCCCGCCAGGTACGTCCCCGGGTAGCGCACCCCGTCGGCGACCGCCTCCGGCGCGGCACCCCGGCTGACCAGGTAGCCGTTGCCGACCGCGCACAGCACCTCCCGCAGCCCCTCCTCGGCCGGGTCGAAGCCCCGGTGGCGAAGGGTCCAGGGATCGGGCATGACGGGGTACCCCGCCGGTGTGTCGGTTGCCACGACGAGACCTCCGCTGCCGACCGGCCTGACCCCAGTCTGCGCAACACCCGACCGGCCCGCCCCTCGGACGGCGCACGGCCGGGCCGCCGGTCGGCCGGGCGGGCGGGGCCGGTCGGCCCTCCCGTGGCCGTGGCCGGGCGTGGAGGCTGGAGGAGACCGATCGGCGAGGGCCGAGGAGACGCGCCATGTCCACCGTTCATCCGCCGCGCAGTACCGCCGAGGCGCTGCTGGCCGACGGCACCACCGTCGGGATCCGCCCACTCGACCCGCAGGACCACCAGGCGGTGCTCGACCTGCACACCACCGGGATGTCCGAGGAGAGCCGTCGGATGCGGTTCTTCGGGGTCAGCCGCACCGCGCCGGGGCAGACCGCCGACCGGCTGTGCGGGCCGCCGCGCCCCGGCCTGCTGGCGCTCGGCGCCTGGGCGGGGGAGGAACTGGTGGGCGAGGCGGACTGCGAACTGCTGGACGACCCGCCGGAGACGGCGGAGCTGGCGCTCGCGGTGGCCGACCCCTGGCACGGCCGAGGTGTCGCCACCCTGCTCCTGGAACACCTCGTGCACGCCGCCCGGGCGGCAGGCATCCGCGCCTTCGAAGCCGACACCCTGTTCGGCAACCGCGCGGTGCACAAGGTCTTCGCCGACCTCGGCCTGCCCGTCCAGCGCCGCTTCGCCCAGGGCGAGGTCAGGCTCCGGGTCCCGCTGGAGGAGACGGACGAGCGTTACCGCCTGGCGGTCGACGACCGCGGGCGCCGGGCCGACCTGGCGAGCCTGACGGCGTTGCTGCGCCCGGCCTCGGTCGCGGTGGTCGGGGCGTCCCGCCGGGAGGGGTCGGTCGGGCGGACCGTCCTCGGAAAGATCCGGCAGGGCGGCTTCGCCGGACCGGTCTGGGCGGTCAACCCGCACACGGACGAGGTCGGCGGCGAGCGCGCGTACCCGTCCGTCGGCGCGCTGCCCGCCGTGCCGGACCTCGCCGTGCTGGCCGTGCCCGCCGCCGCGGTCCCGGGGGTGGCCGAGGAGTGCGGCGCCGCCGGGGTCCGGGCGCTGGTGGTGCTCACCTCCGGGCTCTCGGCGGAGGAGGCCCGGCGGCTGATGGGTGCCTGCCGCCGACACAGCATCCGGCTGGTCGGGCCCAACAGCCTGGGCATGGCCCAGACAGACCCCGCCGTCCGGCTGGACGCCGAGTTCGGCGGCGCCTTTCCCCGGCCCGGTACCGCTGGGGTGGCCGTGCAGAGCGGCGGCGTGGGGATCGCGCTGCTGTCGCGGCTGGCCTGGCTGGGCATCGGAGTGTCGAGCTTCGTGTCGCTCGGCGACAAGTACGACGTCAGCGGCAACGACCTGCTCCAGTGGTGGGAGGCGGACGGTCGCACCGACCTCGCGCTGCTCCACCTGGAGTCCTTCGGCAGCCCGCGCGCCTTCGCCCGTACCGCCCGCCGCGTGACCCGGACCGTCCCGGTGCTCACCGTCGACGCCGGACGCTCGACGGCCGGCCGCCGGGGTGCGGCCTCGCACACTGCGGCGGCCGCCACTCCCACCGTGACCAGGGAGGCGCTGTTCCGGCAGGCGGGTATCACGGCCACCCGGAGCATCGAGGAACTCGTCGAGGCCGCCGCCCTGTTGCACGCCCAGCCGCTGCCCGCTCCGCGCGGGGCGGTCGCTGTGGTGTCCAATGCGGGCGGTATCGGCATCCTGGCCGCGGACGCCTGCGCCGACGCCGGCCTGACGCTGCCCGAACTCCCTGCGGAACTGGGGGAACTGCTTCCGTCCGGAGCCTGCGTCCGCAACCCGGTGGACACCACGGCGGCGGTGCGTCCGACCGAACTCGCCCTTTTCCTGCGTGCGTTGGAGCGCGAGGAGGCCGTCGACGCGATTCTGGTGTGCCTGGCACCGACGGCTCTGTGTGACACCCCCGCGCACGAACCGGTGCGCGCCCTGCTGGAGGGCCCGGCCCGGCGCCGCGTCTCGGTCGCCGCCGTGCTCCTCGACCAGCAGGTGCCCGTCCGCTACCGCGGTTGCGCCGACGGCGGCATGCTGCCGGCCTACTCCGACAGCCTTGCCGCAGCCCGGGCCCTCGCCCACGCCCGGGACCGCGCCCGGTGGCTCGCCGAAGCCCCCTCCGCACCCGCCGAAGCCCCGGACTGCGACCGGCGCGCCGCCCGCAGTCTGATCGACGGCTACCTCGCCGCGTACCCCGAGGGAGGCTGGCTCGACCCGCTGTCCACCGCCGACCTGCTGGAGGCGTACGGGCTGCCGCTGACCGTCTCGGTGTGGGCCCGGGACGAACACATGGCCTCCGTCGCCGCCACTGGTCTGCGCCGGCTCGGGCACGAGGGGAAGGTGGCCATGAAGGCGTACTGGCCCGGCCAGGTGCACAAGAGCGCGCTGGGTGCCGTCCGCACCGGCCTGGCCGCCGATGCCGAAGTGCGCTGCGCCTACCGCGAGTTCGCCCAGAATTTCGGTCCCGAACTGGCCGGGGCGGTGATCCAGCCGATGGCGGCGCCCGGGGTGGAACTGCTCGCCGGCGTGGTCCAGGACCAGGTCTTCGGCCCGCTCGTCGTCCTCGGGATGGGTGGCACCGCCGCCGACGTCCTGGCCGACCGGACGGCCCGGCTCGCCCCGCTGAGCGAGCGCGACCTGACCGCCATGGTCGCCGAACTGCGCAGCGCACCCCTCCTTTTGGGAAATGGCGGGGCGCCTCCCGTCGACCTCGCGGCGGTACGGTCCGTCCTGGCCCGGCTGTCCCGGCTCGCCGACGACTTCCCGGAGCTCGTCGAGGCCGACCTCAACCCCGTCATCCTCCGCCCCGACGGCGCGGTCTGCGTGGACGCCCGGGTCCGCCTCGAACGCAGGCCGTCCTTCGACCCCTACCTGCGGCGGCTGCGCTGGCCGGCGGCCGCCGAGGGGGAGTGAGCACCATGAAGCACAGCATCCCGACGGCACGTCGGCCGACACCTTCCCGGCCTCCGGTTCTGCGCGGCCGCGGACTGCCGTTGGGCGGCCTCGAAGGCGTGGACGAGCCGTAAGTCCGCCCGTCGGCGGAAGGCCTCGTCGACGGCCCAGTCGACTGCGGCCCGGCTCCGGGTCGACGGGTCCACACCCACGACGACGAATCGGTTCATCGGCGGCACCTCCGCACCGCGTCGATCTGCCCCGCCCTTCAGGCTGTGCCGCTCACCGGATCAGCACCCGTTCGCCCGAGCGCGGCACCACGGCGGTCCAGCCGAGCTCGCGGTCGATGCGGTCGCGCAGCGCCTCCGAGCCCTCCGGCTCGCCGTGGACGAGGTAGACCGTGCTGGGTGGCGGCGCCGGGCGCAGCCACTCGATGAAGGACGGGATGACGACGGTGCCGCCTCGGGCGAGGGTGCGCTCCAGTGCCTGGGAGAACCACTCGCGGGCGGCCGTCTCGTCGTGGTGCCGGTGGCCGTAGGTGGACTCCATCAGCAGGACGTCGGCGCCGGTGAAGGGCTCGGGCGGGCGTAGGAGCGGGATCCTGCCGCAGCCGTTCTCGCCTTCGCGCGGAAGACCGCCACGAACTGGGACGTCCCACTGAGGGTCGTCTACGCGTGGACGCCGCTCGCGCCTGGTGCCCGATCGCCGTCCCGCGTGACTGACACGGGTGCGCCAGGTGGCGTGGACGCGCAGAATCGGTGGAGTCACCGCCCGCGCACCCCAGGGAGCAGGCCATGGACACGCCCCAGCCCGTCCGGGTGTTCCTACTCGACGACCACGAGGTCGTCCGGCGCGGCGTCCGCGACCTCCTGGAGGCCGAGCCGGACCTCGCAGTCGTCGGCGAGGCCGGCAGCTGCGCCCAAGCCCTCGCCCGGGTGCCGGCGCTGCGCCCGGACGTCGCCGTGCTCGACGTACGGCTCCCGGACGGCGACGGTGTCACCGTCTGCCGCGAACTCCGGGACCGGATGCCCGACCTGGTCTGCCTGATGCTGACGTCCTTCGATGACGACGACGCCCTGCTCGACGCGATCATGGCTGGAGCGGCCGGCTACGTACTGAAACAGGTCAAGGGCGCCGACCTGGTCAGCGCGGTGCGTACGGTGGCCTCGGGCCAGTCCATGCTCGACCCGGCCACCACCCACCAGCTGATGGAGAGCCTGCGCCACCACCAGGAGAGCGGGACCGACGCGGCCCTCGCCGGGCTCACGCCCCGCGAACGGGAGATCCTCGCCCTCGTCGGGGAGGGCAAGACCAACCGCCAGATCGGCCAGGAGCTCTACCTGGCCGAGAAGACCGTGAAGAACCACGTCTCGCGCCTGCTCGCCAAGCTCGGGGTCGAGCGCCGCCTCCAGGCCGCTGTTCTCGCCGCCCACGCCGAGTCGCCCGAGCAGCATCACCAGCGTCCGCACTGAGGTTCCGGTGCCCGGGTGGGCCAGGAGATTGAGCCGAACGGCCCAAGTGCCGCCCCGGGCCCCGGCCGCACGGTGGAGTTGGAACCCGCCCACCCACGGAGGCGGTCATGACCACCCTCGCCCTCGATGTCGCCGCACTGGAGAAGCTCGTCTCCGCAGCGGTCGCCGCACCCTCGATCCACAACAGCCAGCCCTGGCGCTTCCGCCTCCAGCCGGCCACCTCGACCCTGGAGGTCCGGGCCGACCGGAGTCGGGCCGTCCCCGCCGCCGATCCGCAGGGCCGGGCCCTGTACATCTCGGTCGGCGCGGCCGTCCTCAACCTGCGGGTCGCTGCCCGGCACCTCGGCTGGGCACCCGAGGTGCGCCTGCTGCCCGATCCGGCCGAGCCGGATCTGCTCGCCGCCGTCCGGTTGGACGCCCCGTCCGCCGCGCCCGTTCCGGGCACCGAGCGACTGTACGAGGCGATCTGGCACCGACACTCCATCCGTACGCCGTTCACCGGCGAACCCGTCCCGCCGGCCGTCCTCGACGAACTGGCCACCGCCGCCCGGTCCGAGGACGCCATGCTCCACCTGCCCGACCTCGCGGAGACCACCCGGCTGCTCCACCTCACCGCCGAGGCCGAGCGCCGCAACATCACCGACGAGGCCCAGCGCGCCGAGAGCCGCAGCTGGATCCGTACGGGCGACGCACCGCCCTACGGCATCCCGGTCGGTGCACTCGGCCCGCAGGACCTCGCCGGCCACCTGCCGATGCGCGACTTCACCGCGATCCGCGCCTCCGAGCACCAGGCCCCCGCCTTCTTCGAACGCGAGCCGTGCATCGCCGTCCTGACAACCGGGCACGACACCCCCGAGGACTGGCTGCGAGCCGGCCTCGCCCTGGAACACGTCCTGCTCGCCGCCACCGTCCACGGCGTCCGAGCCTCCCTGCTGCACCAGGCCATGGAGTGGCCCTACCTGCGCCGGGAAGCCCGTGACCCCCACCGGCGTCCCGGCTACGTCCAGATCCTGATCCGCCTCGGCTACGGCCCTGAGGGGCCCTCGACGCCTCGGCTGGAGGCCGGTGACGTGTTGGACCCGGAGCCTTAGGGCTGCGAGAGGGGCACTCTCCACACCAGACCGGTGCCGCCTTCAGGACGGGAACAGGCGGTGAAGGTGCCGCCCAGCGAGGTGGCGCGGTCGGCGAGATTGGTGAGCCCGCTGCGGCGACCGTTTTCGGGAAGGCCTACTCCGTCGTCGGTGACCACGATCGTCAGCTCCTGGTCGGCGTCCACCGAGATCTCCACGGCGCCCGCCCGGGAGTGGCGGGCGGCGTTGGACAGGGCCTCCTCCAGGACCGCGACGGCGGCGTCCGCGATCTCGGTGGGGACGACGACGTCGAGCAAGCCGCTCATCCTCAGAGCGGGGGCGAAACCGAGGGCGCGGGCAGCGCGTTCGACGACGTCGACGAGCCGGGCACGCAGCCCGCTCGCTGCCGGGCCGCTCTGGCGCAGACGCAGGCCGAAGATGGTGGCCCGGATGGTCCTCGCGGTCTCGTCCAGGTCGTCGATGGCCCGCAGGACACGGTCGGTCGCCTCGGGGTGCTCGATGAAGCGGGTGGCGCCCTGGAGGGTCATGCCGGTGGCGAAGAGGCGTTGGATGGCCAGGTCATGCAGGTCTCGGGCGATTCGGTCGCGTTCCTGCAACAACGCGATCTGCTCGGAGTCGCGGCGCCGCTCGGCGAGTTCCATCGCGACCGCGGCCTGGGCGGCGAAGCCCAGCAGCGGCCCGGACTCGCCTTCGTCGAACAGCGCTGCGCCGGCCGCCCGGGCCAGCAGCAACACACCCCTGATCCCGCGCTCGGCCGTGCCGACCGGCACCGCCACCGCCGGGCCCAGTCCCCTCCAACGCGGTGGTCCGGCGGTGATCCGAGGATCCTTCTGGACATCGGGACTCACCACGAGGCCGCCGGTGCGGAAGGCCGCGCCCATGAACGTGCCCTCGACCGGCAGCACCAGACCGCGGTGTGCCCGGTCGCCGAGGCCGATGGCGATCCGCACCTCCAACTCCCCGACATCCGGCCGCGGCACAGCCACGACGGCGAGATCCGCGCCGGCGATCTCGGCGGCCCGGGCGAGCAGCAGGTCCAGCACCTCCTGCTCCCCGCTGCCCGACAGCAGGCTGCTGGTGACCTCCGCACTCGCCTCCAACCAGCGCTGCCGCCGGCGTGCCCGGGCATAGAGACGGGCATTGTCGATGGCCACACCGGCGGCGACGGCGAGGGTGGCGAGCACCGACTCGTCCTCGGCGTCGAAATCGCCGCCGCCACGCTTCTCGGTCAGGTAGAGGTTGCCGAACACCTTGCCCCGGATCCGGATCGGCACCCCCAGGAAGGACCGCATCGGTGGGTGGTTGGCCGGAAAACCGTAAGAGGCCGGGTGGTCCGCGATACGGGAGAGCCGCAGCGCTTCAGGGCGGCGGATCAGCTCGCCGAGGATGCCGTGCCCGGACGGTAGCGAGCCGATCAGCTTGACCTGGTCGTCCGTGACCCCGACCGGGATGAACTGGGACAGCCGCTGGTCCTCGCCGATCACACCGAGCGCGCCGTACTCGGCGTCCACCAGGGTGACCGCCGCCTCCACGATGTGCTGCAGGGCCTCGGTCAGCTCCAGGTCGCGCCCGACCGCCAGCACCGCCTCCAACAGGTTGTGCACCCGGTCGCGGGTACCGCGGGCGGCGTCCAACCGGGCCTGGAGCTCCTCCAGGAGCTCGTCCAGCCGTAGCTTCGGCACGGGGTCGGGACTCTCCGACGCACTGCTCAAGGGATCCTCCGTGGCTCGCCCTCGGTGCCCACTGACCAGCGTAGGCGCGCCGGCTGCGGCGCGTCAGGCGCAAGGGGGCCCATCGGCCCAGTGGGAGCACCCCATCGGACCCCTGGCGGCGGGTACGACCGCGGGGAACGCTGGAAGAACGAGCGGAAGCGCCCGGCTCCGCCCTCCGAGAGGAGTGACCGCAGCATGAAAGCGCTCACCTACCACGGACCCGACCGTCGCACCTGGGGCAACGTCCCCGACCCGGCCGTTCGAGCCCCGGAGGACGCCGTTGTGAGGGTGGACGCGGTCACCATCTGCGGCGCCGACACGGCGCTGACCGTGGCCGAGGCCGCCCCGGAGGCCGTCCGCGAGCTGAGCCGGGACGGGCTCGGCGTGGATGTCGCGATCGAGGCGGTCGGCGTCCCCGAGACCTTCGAACTGTGCACCCGCCTGGTGCGCCCCGGCGGTCGGGTGGCCAATGTGGGCGTGCACGGCAAGCCGGCGGTGCTCCACCTGGAGGACCTGTGGCTCCGGAACGTCACCATCACCACCGGCCTGGTGGACTCGTACAGCACCCCGTTGCTGCTCGACACGCTCGCCGTCGGCCGCCTGGACGTGGGTGGCCTGGTCACCCACCGCTTCGGCCTCGACGAGATGCAGGACGCCTACGACGTCTTCGCCGACGCCGCCGACACCGGGGCGCTCAAGGTCGTGCTCTTCCGGACGTGACCTCCCATGTACGGAGGAGTTGAAATGATGACCAGTCGTACCGACCCGGGCGACATCGCCCGCCGGATCGTCCAGCGGTGCGACCAACTCGGCATGAGTGAACGGATGCTCGCCCACCGGGCCGCCATGTCGCCCTCCTATCTGCGGCAACTCCTGCAATCGGGGCCGGAGTTCGACCCGCCCGGGCTCGTCCGGATCGCCGCCGTGCTCGGGATGACCTGGCCGGAGCTGCTCTCGGGCCGGCGCCCCGACGCCCCACCGGGGCAGGACGACGCCGATCCGCGCCCCCTGCTGCTCCATCTGACCGAGCCGCAGTGCTGGGAGTTGCTCGGTACCCACGGTGTCGGCCGCATCGGCCTGCCCGGCGCCACGGCCCCCGTCGTGCTCCCGGTCAACTACGTGGTGGACGCCAGGACGATCGCCTACCGTACAGCTCCCCGAGGCGCCGCCGCCCCGAAGGACGGCGCACCCGTCTCGTTCGAGGTGGACCACATCGACGACCATCGGAGCCGTGGCTGGAGCGTCCTCATCCTCGGCGAGGCCCATCACGCCGACACTCCGGACGAGGAGCAGCGGCTCTCGACCCTCCCGGGCGCCACCCCGTGGGCCGGCGGTTCCCGCCCGCTGTGGGTGCGCGTCCAGCCGGTCGGCGTCACCGGCCGCCGGATCGGCACCGGGTGAACGTGCCCCTGTACAGGGGCACGTTGACGTATGCAGAACAGAAGGCGGCACGGCGGCAGCGGATCGGGCCGCAGTCCGAGCCGTTCGAGCAGGTGGGGCGGGGCATCGGCGATGATGCGTCGGCAGACACGGTCTTCCACTCGGATCACGGGACGTGGAGAAGTCCATGATCTTGGAAGCTGTGCCTGCTTCCGATCCCAGAGCCACCTGCCCCACGGGCCGTCACGAACCTGACGCCAGGCGGCTACGCCGAAGCTCTGGGTTGCCTCGTCGTATTCGCTTGCAGTCAGGCAGGTTGGAAGGATGCGAGCATTTTCTGGCTGGCGTCCGGCGACGCCAGCATCTCCTGCATGTCCGCGGACTGTCGGCCGACAGCGCCGGTGCGGTCGAACATCTCGCGTTCGTACTCCTCGACGGCGGCGGGGTGGTCGTCCGGGTGGGCGGCCAGTGCGAGGCCGAGCAGGGCGCCGTCGAGCATCGCCATGTTGGCGCCCTGCCCTACCGGGGGCATCAGGTGGGCGGCGTCGCCCAGGAGGGTGACGCCTGGGGTCGAGGGCCAGGTCAGGCCGACCGGGCCGTACCTGGAGCGCACCTTCGCCACGGGCCGATTCCCCGCGCTGGCCACGGTCGTCCGCGACGGTCCTCACCTGGACGCCGATCAGACCTTCCGGACCGGCCTCGACTTCCTCCTCGACGGCATCGAAGCCCGCATCTCAAGCTGACACGCGGCTGAGGGACCGGACGAGCGCCACCCGTGGCACCAGGTTGGCACTGACGCATTGCGACGACGCAACCTCATCAATGCGCCTGATCAATGCGCCTGGAAATTGGGCGGATCACTATGAACCGGGCGCCGAGCGACTACACCGAAGCCTGGGTCTTGCGCGGCGTTGGTGCTGGCCCAGGCTTGTTGGGTGGTGTGGATTTCCTACTTGTGGGCTGAACTGGGCGGCTGGGCATGAATCGGGTGGCGATGATCATGCGGCGGAGTCTGGTGACCATGTCGCACAGTGAAAGGTCCTCCTGTTCGGTCCGGGTGATGTCCAGAGTTGCGGCGATGTTCTTTCTGGCGTGAGCGGACGCGGGCTGTGGCGGCTCATCGAGCTGCGATCGTGGCCAGATGCTGGTGAAGTCGTCGGGCGTCGTGGCTGCTGCCGATCCTGTCGGCGTAGGCGGCAGACCCGACGCCACTGGCGGGGCCCGTCGCCAAACGCCGGCGGAGCACGACCGCGTCATGGCCGACGCCGACCCGCGCGGGTACGTCCGCCGGCAGTACCGGCTCTGGTGGGACGTCAGGTCGTAGGGGCCGCCCCCGGCTCCAGCAGCTGATCCAGCACCCGGCCGAAGACCAGGCGCCCGGCGCGGGCCACGAGCGGGTCGAGCAGCGCGGGCAGGCGCGCGACCCGGAGTTCCTCCGTCCAGGTCACCTCGGACCAGGCGGCCTCCCCGGTCTCCCCGGTGTCCTGGCCGGGGGCCCGCACGCGCAACTCGGCCCAGCCGAGCACCAGTCGGCCGCGCTTCTCCAGCCGGCACAGCCCGTCGCGCCCGGCCTCGGGGGCGGTCAGGCCGACGATCTCCATCGGGTCGTCGAACCGGAACGGCCCGATGGCCGTCCGGGCCAGGATGGCGTCCCCCGCCCGCCCGCCGCCGCCCCGCACCACGGTGACCCGGGTGAACGGCACCCGGTCCCCGTGCCGGGGCCAGGCGGTCAGCCGCTCCCAGCAGACGGCCGGGGGCAGGGGCGAACGGCGGGTCAGGACGAAGCGGGCCATGCCTCACCCTAGGGCGTGTCTGACCATTCCCGCCGGGCGTGCGGTGTCTGGGCACGCACCTCGCCGCGTTGTCGTCAGTCGCCGATACTTCGCATGGACTCCCTCCTCCGCCTTGCGATGCACGCACCCAGACGCCGCACGCTGATCCGACGCGAATGGTCGGACACGCCCTGCTCCCGCGGGCAGGGCGTCACGGCGGGGGCGGGCCGGCGAGGAGGGGGGCCAGGGCGAACAGGTCGGACGGGGCGGCGTCGTCGGGGAGCAGGACGACCAGCGGGGGGCGGGCCGGCGGGCCGAGTCGGGCGACCTCGTAGGCGGTGACGCCGCTGCCGTGCGCGGCGACCAGGGCGACCGGGGCCGGGGACTCCAGCAGCGGGGCGAGGACCGGGCGGTAGGCGGCCGGTGACGGCGGGCCGGCGGCCGGGCGGAGCACGCCGAGGGCCTGCGGTCCCGGCCAGCCGCGTGCGGTGCCGGGGTAGCGGGTGTGCGGGGCGTCGGGCGGGGGCAGCAGCAGCACCCAGCCCGCGCCCGGGCGGGCGGCCCGGCGCAGCACCTCCAGCCGGACGGCCGGGCCGTCCGTCGGTGCGTCCGCCGGCGCGTCCGGGCCCGGCGGGTGGTCGGCGGGCCCGCCGGGCCGGGGCGCCGGGTGTCCGGCGAGGGTGGAGCGCAGCACTTCGGAGGTGCTGAGGCCGCTCGGCAGGTCGGGGAAGGTGCGCAGCAGGTGGGCGCTCTGGCTGAGGAGTTCGACGGCGTCCCGGTCGGCGAGCAGGGCGCGGTCGTGGGTGGTGGTGAGGACGAGCCCGCCGGTGGCGTCGTAGTGGGCGGCGAGGGTGATCGGGTACGAGGTGAAGGTGCCGGCCGGTACGGGGTTCTCCACGTGGATGCCGTGCGCGGCCAGGTCGGTCTCCAGCCGCAGGTGGTGCGGGGCGGTCGGCTGGTGTTCCAGGACGACCAGGCTGTGCGGCCGCTGCCCGCGCGGGGTGGCGCTCCAGCGGTGGGCCTGTCCGGGCGAGACCCACTCGTAGGCGGCGAGGTCGAGCACGTCGTCGCGCAGGGCGGCGAGCAGTTGCGGCACCGTCGTGCTCGGGTGGACCCGGACGGAGATCGGCAGCGGGTTGCGCAGCGCGCCGGGCAGTCGGTCGATGCCGTCCAGCGGGATGCCCCGCCCGGAGACCGTCACGGCGAAGCCGACCCGTACCGCCCGGGCCGGTGGGCGCTGCTCGTGGGACTGCGCCGCGCGGTAGAGCAGCAGCGCCCAGGCGGCCTGGAGGGCGCTGCTCTCGCCCGCCCCCCAGGTGGCCGCCCAGCCGCGCAGCCGGACCGCCTCGTACGGGGTGAGCCGGCGCCGGGCGCGTCCGCTGCCGTGCCGGGCCGGGTCGGGGGCGAGCGGGAGGACGGCGCTGGCGGCGGTCCGGGTGGCCCAGAACTGCCGGGCGGCGTCGCTTTCCTGGGCGTCGAGCCAGCGGGCGTGGTCGCGGACGTCGGGGCGGCGCTCGCCGCCGGGCAGGACGCCGCCGGTCAGGTAGGCGCGGTAGAAGGCCTGGAGGAGCAGCCGCACGCTCCAGCCGTCGAGCATCGCGTGGTGGTAGGTGAGCAGGACCCGGGTGGCCGGTCCGTCGTCCTGGTCCTGTGGGCCGGTGTCGAGCAGGGTGGCGCGCAGCAGGGCGGGTCGGCGCAGGTCGAAGCCGCGGTGCCGGTCGGCTTCCAGGAGGTCGTCCCAGCCGATCGCGCCGTGCGGGTGCCGGGTGACGTCGGGGACGGCGCGTTCGTGCAGCACCATCCAGGGGTCGCCGGCGGTGTCGTCCCAGTCGAAGGCGGCGCGCAGCACCGTCTCGTGGTCGAACACGGACTGCCAGGCGGCGGTGAACCGGTTGGTGTCCAGCGGCCCGTGCCAGTTCCAGGACAGCTGTTCGACGTGTCGCCCGCCGTGGTCGGCGCGCCCGATGACCTGGCGCAGCATCTCCCGTTGCAGCGCGCTGGTCGGCACGGTGACGGGCTCCGGCGGGTGCGCCAGTGCCTCCCGCAGCCGCTCCACGAGTTCGGCGGCGCGCGCGGACGGTCCGGCGGCGATGCCGACGAACAGGCGCCGGAGGCCGCCCTGGCGGTCCTCGACCAGGACGGCGCGCAGCCGTGCTCCACCGGCGAGGGCGCGTCCGAGGTCGGCCAGGACCCGGTCGAGCCCGTCGGGGCCGTCCACCGTGCGCTCCCAGAGCGCGTCCGACCGGCCCTGGGGCGTGGGACGGGCCCCGTCTGCTGCCCCGCCTTCCGGTGCGACGGCGCGCAGGGCGGCGCGCAGCACGTCGGCCTCGTACGTCTGCTGCAGTTCGACCAGCAGGAACTCCGGGGGCCGGTCGGCCCCGCGCGGCTGCGGCGGCCGCCACCGGCGGGTGGCGGTACGGGCCAGCGCGGCGTTGACCGCGCCGGTGTCGAGCCGTCTCGGCGGGCGGGCGGCGGGCAGGCAGGGCTCGGGCGACGGGGCGCCGGCCACCAGCAGGGTGACGGGTGCGCTGGAGAAGTGACGGTTCGTCATCGCTGATCAGCGGGCACCGGAGCCCGGTTCCTTCCCGTGGGCCGGCCAGGGTTGCGCCGGGGTTACTGGGTGGCGAGGCCGCCGCAGACGTTCAGTGCCTGGGCGGTGATGCTGGCGGCGGTCGGGGAGGTGAGGTAGCCGGCCAGCGAGGCGACCTCCTCCGGGGTGGTGTAGCGGCCGAGCGGGATGTGCGTCTGGAAGTGCTGGTGGATGGTCTCGGGGGTGGTGTTGTAGGCGGTGGCGTACTCGTGGTGGATCCGGGTGGTGTGCGGGGTGTTCACGTAGCCCGGGCAGATGGCGTTGACGGTGGTGCCGGTCGGGGCCAGTTCCTTGGCGAGTGCCCGGGTGAAGCCGATCACGGCGTGCTTGCTCGCGGTGTACGGGGCGCCGAGGGTGACGGCCTGCTTCCCGGCGGTGGAGGCGATGTTGATGATCCGCGGGTGCGCGGTGCCGGTGAGGTGGCCGTGTTTGAGGGTCTCCCGGGTGACGAGGAAGACGGCGTTCAGGTTGGTGTCGATGACGTCGTACCAGAGGTCGTCCGTGGTGGTGGCGATCGGCCCGCCGCCGGTGCGGCCGGCGTTGTTGACCAGCACGGTGATCGGACCGTGCTCGGCCACCACGTGCCGGATCAGCGCGCTGACCTGGGTGGGGTCGCGCACGTCGCAGGTGGTGCCGTCGGCCTGGTGGCCCTCGCCGCGCAGGGTGGCCAGCGCCTCGGTGATGTGCGGGCCGGTGCGGGCGCAAATGAAGAGGCGGTGGCCGCGGCTGCCGAGCTCGCGGGCGATGGCGAGGCCGATCCCGCGGGTGCCGCCGGTGATCAGGGCGAGGGGTTGCTCGGGTGCGGTGGTCATGGCGGGTCCTGGGGGTGAGGGCGGGCTGGGAGCTCGGGCCGGTGGTGGGTGGTCGGTGGTCGGGGGTCGGTGGGGTGGTCGGGGCGGGAGCTCAGGCCGGGTAGAGGTTGTAGGTGGTCGGGTGGGCCGTGGTCGGGGTGTTGAGGGCGGGGTCGAGGGTGAGGATCGCGTGGTGCACGTGTTGCAGGTGCGGGGAGGGCTGGATGCCGAGCTCGGTGGTGAGGCGGTGCCGCAGGTGGTGGTAGGTGGCGAGGGCGGTGGTCTGCCGGCCGGCCCGGTAGAGCGCGACCATGGCCTGGGCGTGCAGGCCCTCGTGGTGCGGGTGCTGGTGGGTGAGGTGGGTGAGTTCGGGGATGAGCTCGTTGTGCCGGCCGAGCCGCAGGTCGGTGTCGATGCGGCGTTCCAGGGTGATCAGGCGGCTCTCCTCCAGGCGCATGATCTCGATGGCGAGGATCGGCCCGGGCCGCACGTCGACCAGGGCCGGGCCGTGCCAGAGCGCGAGGGCCTGCCGGAAGTGGGTGGCGGCCTGGTGGTCGTGGCCGTGGTTGAAGGCGTGCTGCCCCTGGGTGGTGAGCAGGCTGTAGGTGTGGACGTCGAGGTTGTCCGGGTGGGTGGTGAGCTGGTAGCCGCCGTGCCGGGTGGTCAGGATGTCCTTGGCGGTGATGTGCGGGGTCGGCCCGAGGCCGTGGGTGATCCGGCGGCGCAGTTGCAGGATGTACGTCTGCATGGTGGTGAGCGCCTGTCTGGGCGGGTCGTCGCCCCAGATCTCCTCGATCAGGGTGGCGGTGGGCAGGATGCGGTTCGGGTAGAGCGCGAGGAGGGCCAGGATCTGGCGCTGCTTGGCGGCGGTGGGGACGACGGAGATGCCGTTGAGGTCGGCGGTGAGGGGGCCGAGGACCTTGAGGTGCATGGCGGTTCTCCTCTCGGGCGCGGAGCGTCCGCTCGGGTGGGCGTCATTCGGCTGCTTGTTCGGGTCGACGGAATGGTGGGGCGGACGCGTCGCACCCTAGTTGGGCCGAGGGGCGGGGGCCGGATTCCTCAAGTGCCCGTCGAGCGCGGTTCCGGGCGCTCTGGTGGGGCCTCCGGGCAGACCGGTGCGGCAGAGCGGTGCGGCGGGTCGGCGCGGCGGGCCGGCGCTCGACGGTGTGACGGGCGGGGCGCCCGGCGCGGACGGGGCCCGGGAACGTACGATCGGCGAATGGCTGACATGACGGAAACCACGCCAGGCTGGCTCGCCCCCGAGGAGCTGGAGACCACCCGCGCCAAGATGCCGATCCTGTACGTCGAGGCCGTGCCGGTCCGCGTCGACGACGCCGGCGAGGTCACCCAGGTCGGTCTCCTGCTGCGGATCGGACCGGACGGGACGGTCAGCCGCACGCTGGTCTCCGGCCGGGTGCTGCACCACGAGCGGATCCGCGACGCCCTGCTGCGGCACTTGGAGAAGGACCTCGGCCCGGTGGCGCTGCCCCGGATCCCCGCCTCGCTGCAACCGTTCACGGTCGCCGAGTACTTCCCGACCCTGGGGATCACCGAGTTCCACGACCCGCGCCAGCACGCGGTGTCGCTGGCGTACGTCGTGCCGGTGGTCGGCGACTGCCGGCCGCGCCAGGACGCGCTCGACCTGGTCTGGTTCAGCCCGCAGGAGGCCGCCTCCCCGCTGGTGCAGCAGGACATGCCCGGCGGTCAGGGGGCGCTGCTCAAGCGGGCCCTGGCGCACGTCGGCTGCCTGAGCTGAGCACTCCGGCCGGGGCCCGCACCGGTGAGGTGCGGGCCCCGGCCGGGAGCCGGTCAGGGGATCGGTCAGGGAGCCGGTCAGGCCCCGGCGGATGCCAGCCGGGCGGTGCGCCGGGCGGTCGCCTCGACGGGGTCCAGCACCGGCACGGCCGCCAGCAGGCCCTTGGTGTACGCGTGCTGGGGGGAGTCGTACACGGCGTCGGCGTCGCCCTGCTCGACGATCCGCCCGGCCCGCATCACCGCGACCCGGTCGCTCACCTGCCGGACCACGGCCAGGTCGTGGGCGATGAAGACCAGCGCGAGGCCGAGGTCGCGCTGCAACTCGCCCAGCAACGCGACCACCTGGGCCTGGGTGGTGACGTCCAGTGCGGAGACCGGTTCGTCGCAGACGATCAGTCGCGGCTGCGGCGCGAGCGCCCGCGCGATGCCGACCCGCTGGCGCTGTCCGCCGGAGAACTCGTGCGGGTAGCGGTGGTACCAGCCGGCGTCGAGGCCCACCCGTTCGAGGAGCTCGCCGACCCGGGCGCGGATGCGGCGATCGTCGCTCTCACCGGCGATGCGCAGCGGGTCGGCGATGGACTCCCCGATGCTGCGGCGCGGGTTGAGCGAGGACACCGGGTCCTGGAAGACCATCTGCAACTCCCGCCGGAGCGGGCGCAGTTCCTTCTCCCCGAGCGCTCCGATGTCCCGGCCGCGGTAGTGCAGCCGGCCGCCGGTCGGCTCCAGCAGCCGGACCAGCATCCGCCCGAGCGTGGTCTTGCCGGAGCCGGACTCGCCGACGATGCCCAGCGTCTCGCCCGCACGCACGGTGAGCGAGACGCCGTCCACGGCGGCCACGGGGGCCGTGTGGCGGGTGAGGCCGCCGCGGGTGGCGAACTCCCGGCGCAGGTCGGTGGCTTCGAGCAGGACGTCGCCGTCGGTGCGCTCGGCGGCTCCGTCGTCGGCGGCGCCTCCGGCAGGGCCGGCAGGCCCGGTGTGCGCAGCGCCAGCAGCGCCAGGAACGCCCGGAGCGTCGACCCGGGGCACCGCCGACAGCAGCGCGCGGGTGTACGGCTCGCGCGGCGTGCCCAGCACCTCGGTGACCGGGCCGTGTTCCACCGCCCGGCCGTCCTTCATCACCAGCACCCGGTCGACGCTCCCGGCGACCACCCCCAGGTCGTGGGTGACCAGGACCAGACCGGCCCCGGTCTCGGCCCGCAACTCGTGCAGCAGGTCGAGGATCTGGGCCTGGACGGTGACGTCCAGCGCGGTCGTGGGCTCGTCGGCGACCAGCAGCCGCGGCTCGCAGGCCAGGGCCATCGCGATCAGCACCCGCTGGCGCATGCCGCCGCTGAACTCGTGCGGGCGCGACCGCGAGCGCCGCGCCGGATCGGGGATGCCGACGCGGCCGAGCACCTCGACGGCCCGGGCCCTGGCGGCTCGGCGGGAGACGGCCCGGTGGACACGTACGACCTCGGCGATCTGGTCGCCCACCGCGTAGTACGGGTCGAGGGCGGAGAGCGGGTCCTGGAACACCATGGCCGCCAACCCGCCGCGCAGCCGCCGCAGTTCGTCGCCCTCGGCGGTGACGGCGTCGACGCCGGCGACCCGGACGGAGCCGCCGACCCGGGCGCCGGTGCCGCGGTGCAGGCCGAGCAGTCCGTAGGCGACGGTGCTCTTGCCGGACCCGGACTCGCCGACGATGCCGAGCGCCTGCCCGGCCTCCAGGGTGAAGCCCACGCCGTCGACGGCGCGTACGTGCCCGTCGCCGACCGGGAAGTCGACGACCAGGTCCCGGACGTCGACAAGGGGAGGAGCCAGGGGTTCGGCGCTCACGTCAGGACCACCCTTCGATCGGTCACCGCGTAGAGCACGTCCGCGACGACGTTGGCGAGGACCACGGCGAACCCGGTGACGAGGGTGAGGCCGACGACGGTCGGCAGGTCGATCAGGCTGACCGAGCTGACCAGCAGCTTGCCGAGCCCCGGGAGCCCGAACAGTGACTCCGTCAGCACGGCGGACCCGAACATCGTCCCGAGGTCCATGGCGGTGAGCGCGATCACCGGGGTGAGCGCGCCGCGCAGCGCGTGCCTGGTCACCAGGCGCCGCTCGCTGACGCCGTACGCCCGGAAGGTCCGGATGTGGTCGTCGGCGAGGGTCTCCAGCATGGACGAGCGGGTCAGCCGGGCGTACTTGGCGGACTCGATGAGCGCGAGCGAGACCCAGGGCAGCAGCAGGCCCCAGAACCACTGCTGCGGGTCCTCGGTGAGCGGTACGTAGCTCGGGAACGGCAGCCACTGGAGCTGGGCGCACAGGACGATGAGCAGCACCAGGCCGATGACGAAGACCGGGATGGAGTTGCCGGCCAGCGTCAGCGCGGTCAGCAGCCGCTCGCTGAGCCGGCCCCGGCGCAGCGCGGAGAGCAGCCCGGTGCCGACCCCGAGGGCCAGCCAGAGCACCATCGCGCCGAGCGCCAGCGAGGCCGTCACCGGGAGCCGGGCGGCGATCATGTCGGTGACCTGCTCGCCGCTGCGGTAGGAGACGCCCAGGCACGGCGCCGGGCAGTGCAGCAGGCCCGTTCCGGCGCTGAAGTCGCGGCCGGCGACGACGCCCTGGAGGAAGTGGGCGTACTGGAGGTAGACCGGTGCGTCGAGGCCGAGGCGTTCGCGCACCTGGAGGACCTGGGCGGGGCTGCACTTCTCGCCGCAGGCCAGCTGGGCGGGGTCGCCGGGGGCGATGTAGAAGACCGCGTAGACGATCAGCGAGATGGCGAGCAGGACGCCGACCATGCCGATGGCCCTGCGGAGCAGGAAGCGGGTCATGCGGTGGCCTCCTCGGCGGCGGCGGCCGACGGGCCGGGGCGGGCGGAGTCCGACGAGCCGCTGCCCGACGAGCCGGCGCCGCGTGCCGTTCCGACCCGCAGCCGGGAGGCCGCGCGGGGGTCGAGCTCGGTGCGGACGGCGTCGCCGAGCACGGTGAAGGCGAGCACCGTGGCGAACAGCAGCGCGGACGGGAGCAGCACGTACATCGGGTCGGCGCGGAACCAGGTGGTCGCGCCGGAGAGCATCTGGCCCCACGACGAGGTCGGCGGCTTGACGCCCACGCCGAGGAAGGACAGCCCGGCCTCGGCGATCACGTTGGACGGCAGCAGCACCGCGGCGTAGGTGATGACGGGCGCGGCCAGGGACGGCAGCAGCTCCCGGCGGGCGATCCGCCAGCGGGTGGCGCCGGCGAGCCGGGCCGCGGCCACGTAGTCGAGCTGGCGGAGGCTGAGCGTCTGCGCCCGGACCAGCCGGGCGGTGCCGGCCCAGCCGAGCAGCCCGATGACCAGGGTCAGCAGGAGCGGGCGGGGGAAGTCGGAGGGCACGACCGCCATCAGCGAGATGGCGAAGACCAGCGAGGGCAGCGCGAGCATCACCTCGGTGGTGTTGCCGATCAGCTGGTCGAGCAGCCGGCTGCCGAGGCCCGCGGCGAGGCCGAGCAGGACGCCGATGGTGACCTGGACGAGGGTGGCGCCGACGGCGACGAGCAGCGAGATCCGGGCGCCGTGGACCAGTCGGGCGAACACGTCGCGCCCGGTGCCGGGTTCGACGCCGAGCCAGTGCTCGGGGCTGACGCCGCCGAAGGAGCCGGTGGGCACCCCGCCGGCCGCCGAGTCGAGCAGGTCGTTGTGGTAGCTGGTGGGGTCCTGGCCCTCGATCGCGCTGAGCAGCGGTGCCGCTGCCGCGATCAGGGCGAGCAGGGCGATGACGAGGCCGGCGGCGAGGACGGCGCGCCGCGCGAGCAGCCGCCGCCACACCGTCCGGCCCCCGGCGGCCGGGGAGGCCGCGAGGGCCTCCCCGGCCTGGGGTTCCTGTGGAGCCATGGTTGTCTGACCGATCCGTCCGATCCCGCCCGCTACTTGACCGCGACCTGGGAGATGTCGAGCACGCCGGTCCAGTCGCTGATGACGATGTTGCGGACGTCCTTGCCCGACAGCCGCTTGTAGACGGGGTGGAACAGCGGGACGGTGAGGGCCTGGTCGCCGATCCGCTTGTCCAGGGCGCCCCAGCGCTTGGCCGCCTCGGCGTGGTCGGTGATCTTGTTGATCTGGTCGATCTCGTCGTTCACCGACGGGTCGTCCAGCTGCGCGGAGTTGAAGTTGTAGCCGTCGGTGACGATCTGCCGGCCGTCGAAGATCGGTGCGAGGAACGGGCCGCCGGAGGGCCAGTCGGCGCCCCAGCCGGAGAGGAAGAGGCCGGGTTCGGTGCTGACGGTGTGGATCGTCTTGGAGTACCTGGTGGAGTCCAGGGCGTCGAGCTGGACGGTGATCCCGGCCGCCTTCAGGCCGTCCTGGACGGCGGTGGCCAGGTTCGGGCCGTAGCCCTTGCCCGATTCGGTGGAGTGGGTCAGCGTGATGGTCAGGCCGTCCGGGTAGCCGGCCTCCTTCAGTAGCTCCTTCGCCTTCTCCGCGTTGCCGGTGGCGCCGGCCGGGAACGGGTCGTACGGCGTGTACCCGAAGGTCTCCTGGGTGGGCAGGTAGGTGGTGGCGGCCTCGGCGAGCGAGGAGCCGCCGGCGGCGTTGACGACCGAGGTGCGGTTGAGCGCGTAGGCGACGGCCTGCCGGACCTTGGGGTTGTCGAAGGGCTTGACCTTGGGGTTGAACGCCAGGTAGTTGACGTAGCCGAAGTGGCCGGTGCCGACGCGGGCGGCGAGCGCCTTGTCGTCCTTCACCTGGGCGAGCTCGGAGGGGCCGAGGTTGGTGTCGGTGGTGACGGCGGCCGCGTCGGCGCCGGTGCCGGCGGAGAGCCGCTGGTTGATCACCGCCGGGTCGAGCCCGGACTGCACGTCGACGGTGTCCGGGTACGCCTTGCGCTGGTCGTCGTTGGCCGCGGACCAGTTGGGGTTGCGCTTGAGGACGAGGTGCGCGCCGTCGTTCTCGTTCTTGACGACCTGGTAGGGACCGGAGGAGACGGGGTGCTCCTGGTACTTCGTCCCGGTGTCCTTGGCCTTCGGGACGGGGGCGAACTGCGTCTGGGTGGCCAGGTACGGGAAGTCGCCCTCGGGCTTGTTGAGGCGGAAGGTGATGGTCTTCTCGTCCGGGGTCTCGATCGCGTCCAGAGCGCGGCCGTCCTTGTACGGGCCCTGGTAGTCGGCGGCGCCGACCAGCCAGTCCCTCAGGAATGGCGCCCCGCCCGAGAGTTCGGGGGCGAATGACCTTTCGATGCCGTACTTGATATCGGCGGTGGTGATCGCCGAGCCGTCCTCGTACTTCAGGCCGTCCTTGAGGTGGTACGTCCACACCGTCGCGCCCTCCGAGGGGGTGCCGGTGTCGGTGGCGAGGTCCGGGACGACCTTGGTGCCGGCCGCGCCGTCGGCCCGGTTGCGGGTGGTGAGGGTGCGGAAGACCAGGGAGGGCACGTTGCCGCCGCCGGAGGTGTAGAGCCGTGCGGGGTCGAACTGGTCCTGCGGGTTCTGGTTGAGGACGGTGAGGGTGCCGCCCTGCTGCGGTGCGGCGTCCTTGCCGGTGCTTCCACCGCCGTCGCCCTTCGGTCCGCACGCCGCGACTCCGACGGCCAGGGCGACGGTGACGGTCGCCGCGGCGAGGCGGCGGGGGGTGAAGGTGGTTCGAGACATCGGAAAGGGGGCCTTTCGCTACCGATGGTGTACGGAGGAAGGCGGGCGACAGTGAGGCCGTGAGGAGAGTGAGCGGCACCGCGCCCGCAGGGAGGGGCGACGTCCCGGGGCGGCGATCACCGCTACGTGTCGGGACAGGCGGATTCAGCGACAGAGATTGTCGGAAACGCAGTGCGCGGCCACGCCGATCAGCGCCAGCTCGATGGCGGCGCACTCGATCGGGTGACGGTCAGACATGCCGAGAAGACTGTATGACTTTAAGCAGAATGTCAAAACTCCGGATACCATCCGGCCGCCACCGGAACTCCGGGAACGGATTACGGCCCGGGCGCCGGGAGACCGTGCGGAAGCGGGGGGAAACCCGGGGCCCGGGCCCGCCGGACCGGCGGGCGCGACATCACCCGAGTGGGTGCCGCGACCCTTCGAAGCGCCGGCGCCCCGAAGGCCCCGAACCGCCCGCCGGGCGGCCGTCCCGGGCCCTCGCGCACTTCCGTCTGCGGGTTGCCGCGCGCGGGCGCCTGCCCAAGCATGGGTGAACGTGATCGGCGATCGCGCGCAGCGCGGCCGCCCTACCGAGCGGAGCCGGACGTGGCCCCTTACCTCGAAACCGATCAGGACGCCCTGGTGGCGAGCGCACTCGCCGGATTCGCCCGGGCCCACCCATCGCTCGTCGTCCACGACCCCGACCTCGGATTCGTCCGCGCCCGTGACCGGGCCCCCGGGCGCCGGGTCGGACTGCTCTCCGGCGGCGGCTCCGGGCACGAGCCCCTGCACGTCGGATTCGTCGGCCGGGGCATGCTCGACGCCGCCTGCCCGGGCCGGATCTTCGCCTCACCGCACAACCGGCAGATCTTCGAGGCCTCGCGCGCGGTCGCCGGCGAGGACGGCGTCCTGCACATCGTGAAGAACTACACCGGCGACCGGATCAACTTCGGCATCGCGGCCGAACGGCTGCACCGCCAGGGCATACCGTGCGCCAGGGTCCTGGTGGACGACGACCTCGCCTCCGAGTCCGAGTCCGTCGCCGCCGGCCGGCGCGGGACGGCGGCCACCGTCCTGGTGCAGAAAATCCTCGGAGCGGCCGCCGACCTCGGGCTCGGACTGGCGGAACTCTCCCTGCTGGGAGCCGAGTTGGCCGGGCGCTGCCGCAGCATCGCAGTGGCCGGCGCCGCACACACCTCCCCGGCCACCGGCCGGCCGGCCTTCGAGGTGTCGGACCGGACGGTCGAGTTCGGCGTCGGCATCCACGGCGAACGGGCCGAACTCTCCCTGGAGTGCGAACCACTGGCCGTCCTGGTGGGCCGGATGGCGCTGCGCCTGCTGGAGGCGCTGCGCCCGGCCCGCGCCCCCCTGGTCGCGCTGGTCAACGGGCTGGGCGCGACCACCGGCCTGGAGCTGTACGCGGTCCTGTATGAACTGGCCGCCGTCCTGGACGCCGGCGGGCGCCGCCTGGCGCGCAGCCTGGTCGGCGACTACGTCACCGCCCTCGACATGCGGGGGTTCTCGATCACCCTGCTCGCCGCCGACGAGCAGACGCTCGCGCTGCTCGACGCCCCCGCGTACACGGCGGCCTGGCCGGTCGCGCAATCGGCGCCGGCCCCCGGTCACCAGGAGGTCAGGAGATGACGGGCACGAAGGCCTTCGACGGCGTCTTCACGGCGGGCTGGATGCGACGGTTCGCCGAGACCGTCGCGGTCACCGAGGAGGAGCTCACCCGGCTCGACCAGGCCGCCGGGGACGGCGACTTCGGCGTCAACCTGCTCACCGGCGTGCGGTGCGCCCTGGCCGCGCTGGACCGGCTGCCGCCGGGGCGCCAGGCCGCGGCGGTACCGCTGGGCGCGGCGGCGGGCGCGTTCCTGGACGAGGTCGGCGGGACGAGCGGGCCGCTGTTCGGCCTGGTGCTCCAGGAACTGGCGGCGGCCGTCGGCGCCGGCCCGCTGACCGGCCCGGCCCTCGCCCGGGGAGTGACGGCGGCGCTGGAGGCCGTCCAGCGGGTGGGGGAGGCGCGGCCGGGTGACAAGACGCTCGTCGACGCCCTGCACCCGGCCGCACTGGCCCTGCGCGGCTGCACTCCCGATGCCCGCCCGGACGACTGCCTCGCCGCGGCCGCCGCCGCGGCCGCGGCGGGCGTCCGCCGGACCAGGGCCCTGCGGGCCCGCCGCGGCCGGGCCAGCTACCTTGGCGAACGGGCCTCGGGAGTGCCCGACCCGGGCGCCGTGGGCATCGCGCTGCTGTTCGCCTCCGCGCACGCGGTGCCGCGGACGCTGGACGGCGTGCTGCTCGGTGACGGCGTTGCTGACACCGCGTCCGCCGACACCGTGCCGACCGACACCGCGCCCACCGACACCGCGTTCGGCGGGCCCGATCCGCTGTGCGGCCCCGAGCCGGCCCCCGCCGGACCGTGACCGCCCGGCCCCGGCCGGGCGGCGCCCAGCCGGCTCCCCAGCCGGCTTGCGCCCCGCCGGGCGCTGCTCGGCCGGGGGTTGTTCGGTCAGGGGCCGCCCCGCCGGGGGCTGCTCAGCTGGTGAGGGCGAGAGCACTCCGGCGCCGGACCCAGTCGAGCAGTCCCGGCTCGCCCAGGGTGGCGACCCACAGGTCGACCGCCTCCCGCGCCTCGGTCGACGGGTGCGGTCCGACACCGATCACCCGCAGCCCCGCCAGGACGGCCGAGCGGATGCCGCAGAAGGTGTCCTCCACGGCGAGGCAGTCGGTGGGCTCGGCGCCGCAGAGCCGGGCGGCGGTCAGGTAGACGTCCGGCGCCGGCTTGGGCCCGATCCCCTCGGCCGGGACCACGATGTGCTCGAAGTGTTCGAGCAGTCCGGCGCCGCCGAGTCCGGCCTCGATCACGTCGCGCGGGCAGTTGCTGGCGACCGCCAGCGGGACGAACCCGCTGAGCCGGCCGACCAGTTCGGCCGCGCCCGGCATCGGGACCGGGTCGGCGTCGACGAGCGCCCGGAAGCTCACCAGCAGCCGGTCGGTCAGCTCCGGCGCCAGCGAGGGGTCGCCGGCGGTCTCGGCCATCAGCCGCCCGCAGTCGGAGTAGTGCAACCCGGCCGCGCGCGCCGTGAACTCCGGTCCGGCCGTGAGTCCGTAGCCTCGCAGCACCTCCGCACGGGCCTGGTGCCAGTGCGACTCGGTGTCCATCAGCGTGCCGTCGCAGTCGAAGACGACGGCTGCAGGGGTCCAGTCGTTGATTCTCTCCACGGTCATGCCTACGCCCTTCAGGTGGGATTGGCTTTGTGGGATTCGCCGGAGTGCGCGTCGGGACGAGGGGGGCGGGGGGCGCGCCGCGCGCGCGGGCCCCCTCCTCGTGCATGTGTCCCATCCTCGTGCGCTGTGTCTCAGCGCACCCGGGTGGAGAACAACCGGGCCGACCAGTACACCGACAGCACGGTCATCACCACGACGACCAGCAGGCCCTGCCACACCGCACTGTCCCCGAGGTGGCCGGAGAACAGCGCGCGCATGCCCTCCACCGCCCAGTAGAAGGGGTTCCACTTGGCGGTCTGCTGCAGCCAGTGCGGTGCCAGGGTGAGCGGCAGCAGCACCCCCGAGAGCAGTGCGATCGGCTGTGCGAGGGTGTTCACCACCGGTGCCATCGCCGCGTCCGTCGGCACCATCAGCGCGATGCCGTAGGAGATCGCCGAGGTCATCAGCGCCAGCAGCCCGAGCAGCAGGTAGGCGAGCAGCAGGTTCAGCGGGCTCACCCGCAGCCCGAACGGCAGCGCGATCAGGGTGATCAGGATGGCCTGCACCAGCAGCGCCACCATCTCCCGCAGCGCCCGCCCGAGCAGCAGCGCCAGCCGGCTCACCGGCGTCACCCGGGCGCGCTCGATGATGCCGGCCTTCAGCTCGCCGAGCAGGCTGAAGCCGGTGAACAGCCCGCCGAAGATGCACAGCACCGCCAGCAGGCCCGGCACGTACACCTGGTAGGTGTCGGCGTAACTGCTGGTACCGCCGGGGACGAGCACCTTCTTCAGCAGCGGGGCGAACAGCAGCAGGTAGAGCACGGGCTGGATGATCCCGACGGCGATCCAGATCGGGGTGCGGATCATCAGCAGCACCTGGCGCTGGAAGACCAGCCAGGTGTCGCGGGCGAGCTTCATGGTCTCCCCAGGAGTGGGCGGATCAGGACTGCTGGAGCGAACGGCCGGTGCGGGCCAGGAACACGTCGTCCAGGCTGGGGCGTTGGAGCTGGACGGTGCCGGGTGTCACGCCCGCCCCGTCCAGCGCGCGCAGCAGCTGCGGGATGGCCGCCGCGCCGTCCTCCAGGTAGAGCCGCAGTCCGTCCTCCCCGCTGAACTCCAGCCGGTGCAGGTAGGGCTGCGGGCGCAGCACCTCGGCGGCCCGCTCGGCGACGCCCTCTCCGGGCTCCAGTCCGAGCAGCACGACGTCGCCGGAGATCTCGCGCTTGAGCACCTCGGGCGTGCCCTCGGCCACCACCTGGCCGTGGTCGACGATCGCGACCCGGTCGCACAGGGCGTCGGCCTCGTCGAGGTAGTGGGTGGTGACGACGACGGTCATGCCCTCGGTGCGCAGCCGGCGGATCTCCTCCCACACGTACGCCCGGCTGGCCGGGTCCAGCCCGACCGTGGGCTCGTCCAGGAACAGCACCCGGGGCTCGTGGATGACGCCGAGCGCGATGTCCACCCGGCGGCGCTGGCCGCCGGAGTAGGTGGCGCACGGGCGGTCGCCGAATTCGGCCAGGTCGAAGGCCTTGAGCGCGCCCTCGGCGGCCTGGACGGCCTGCGCCTTGGCGGCGCCGTACATCCGGGCCTGGAGCACCAGCTCCTCGCGGGCGCTGACGGTGTCGGTGGTGCCGCCGCCCTGGGCGACGTAGCCGATCCGGCGGCGTACACCGGCCGGGTCGGTGAAGAGATCGGCCCCGGCGATGCTGGCCTGACCGCCGTCCGGGCGGATCAGGGTCGCCAGCATGCGCAGGGTGGTGGTCTTCCCGGCGCCGTTGGGCCCGAGGAAACCGTAGATCTCGCCCGCGTCGACGGACAGGTCGATGCCGCGCACAGCGTCGACGGTGGGGTTCTCGCCGCTCTTGCGGGAGGTCTTCTTGCGATAGGACTTGCGCAGTCCCGTGGTCTCGATCAACCGGAACTCCCGTGCTGGGATGGGCTGCCACGGCACCTGGGAAGGCGGTGCTCGGCACCTGCGAAGGCGGTGCTGGGCGCCACCCTAGGGCGAACCCCGGCCCGGAGACAATGGCCTAGACCAATGGACGTTGATCTTCCGGTCTGCTACAGGGACCCCGGTAGCGGCTGCCGGAAGTCCCGCCCGGCTCGGGCCGCCAGGCCCTCCAGCCGGTCCGCGGCCGCGGCCGCCCCGCCGCCCGCGCGCAGCGCCTCGCCGACCCGAACCGCGTTGTGCCGGTAGTCGGCCGTGTCCAGGACGGCCCGCAGGGCCTGCGCCAGCCGCTCCGGCGTCACCCGGGCGAACGGCACCCGCAGCCCCGCCCCGGCCGCCGCCACCTGCGCCGCGACGAACGGCTGGTCGTGCCGGATCGGTGCGGTGACCAGCGGCAGGCCGTGCGTCAGGGCCTCGCCGACGGTGTTCATCCCGCCGTGGCACAGCACCGCGTCCAGCGCGCCGCGCGCCATCAGCTCCAGCACCGGCGCCCGGTCCACCGCGACGGCCTGCGGTGGCAGTTCGGGCAGCAGCTCGCGCGGGGTGGCGAACACCGGCTGCACGTCGTCGCCGCACAGCTCCAGCGCCCGGGCGGCCCGCGCGTGGAAGTCCGCGCCCAGCTCGCCGGCCAGCGTGCCCATGGTGACCAGCACCCGCCGGCGCCCGGGCAGCAGCCGCTCCCACGGGAAGTCCGGGTCGGCCGGCCGGGCGGACTGGACCGGCCCGACCAGCGCGTGGTGCGGGGGCGGCGCGTCGTCACCGGTCAGCGCGGGGCCGGTGGTCGCCAGCACCAGGGCGGGCGAGAAGCGCGGGTCCACGTACTCCTGCGCGGGCAGCCGGGCACGCTCCCACAACCCGCGCAGCAGGCCGGTCATCCAGGCCTCCACCTGCGGCAGTGCCCGGTACGGCCGGCCCAGTTCCATCGCCCCGGGCGCGAAGCTCGCCCACGGCAGGCCGTGCCGGTGGGCGGCCAGCGCGCCCGCCGGGGTGTGCTGGTCGACGAGCAGGACGTCCGGCCGGAACTCCCGCACGATCGCGTCCAGCGGCTTCGCGGTGAACCGCGCGTACGGGACGATGAAGCCCTCCCAGAGCGAACGCAGCGCGGCGAGCCCGTGCCCGCCCTGCGCCCGGAACGCCCGGGTGCCGGTGCCGAGCACCTGGGCCTGGGGGCCGAGCAGCGGGCGCAGCACCGACTCGGTGCCGGTCCAGGCGACGTCGTGTCCGCGCGCGGTCAACTCGGCGGCGATGCCCGCCGCGGGATTGACGTGCCCGGTCAACGGGGGCATCACCAGCAGGAACCGGGTCATCGTGCACCCTCCTCGGGGATCAGTTTCTGCAGGTCGGCGACGGTCAGCGCTTCCAGGGCGGCCAGGTCCAGCCCGGCGCGCAGCCGGGCCAGGTCGGCGGCCGGGCCGAAGCGTTCGCGCAGGCGCCCGGCGAGCGCGGCCAGCTCGCCCTCGTCGAGCAGCAGGTCGCCGTCCAGCCGGGCGTCCGGGGTCAGCCGGTCGGCCCAGCCGGGGGGCGCCCCGGCGGCCTCGACCAGCAGCGCGACCAGCTCGGGGTGCAACGGCGCGGCGGGGTGGTGCGGTTCACGGTCGGACGACGTGTGAGAAATGGCATCGGACATCGAAGGGGGTCTCCCACCTGCTCGACGGCACGGGGGTGAACGCGCCCGCCCCGGAGGCGGATTCGGCGGCCTCGGAGACGAACGCGACGGTGAAGGGGCCCGAGATCACTTGTGCGACCAGGCGGGCGTCGGAATACTAGCCCGCGTGACAGCACTGGAGGCAGTGGCCGTTCACCTCCCCCCGCACGCCGTGCCCATCGAGGCGGTTGGTGAGCGGATCGGCCTGACCCCACGTCAACTTCGACTCTTCCGCCGCTTCCACGGACTGGACCAGCTCCGTCTGGACCCGTCCGGGACGCTGCCCGACCTGCTTGACTCCGCCCTCGACAACCTGCCTGAGCTGCGCGGACGCGAACGGGACGTCCGCTTCGTGATCCACGCGCGCAGCATGCCGGTGGCGGTGCCCTACCCGCTCAACCCACTGCACGACCTGCTCGCCCCGCGCGGCCTCGCGCACGCCAACGCCTTCACGGTGACCCACCACGCGTGCGCGGTGGGCCTGCTGGCCATCGACCTGGCCGGCCGGCTGCTCGCCGCCGAGCCCGACCCGCGGGCGCTGGCGCTCATCCTGGCGGGCGAGAAGACCTTCACCAAGGACGCCCAGGTGGTGCCCGAGACGGGTATCTTCGCCGAGGGTGCGGCCGCCTGTCTGGTGAGCGCCGACGGCGAGCGCCACCGGGTGCTCTCCTTCGCGGTGCGCCAGCGCCCGGAGTTCGACGGCCGACTGGCCGAGGACGCGGACCTCCTGGCCCGCTACCAGCGCGAGTACCCGAACGTGATGGTGGAGGCGATCGAGGCCGCCCTGGACGAGGCAGGTCTGGACCTCTCCGACCTGGCCGCGGTGCTTCCGCACAACGTCAACCAGGCGTCGTGGCGGATGATAGCGCGCCGGATCGGCTATCCGCTCGACAAGGTGGTGCTGGACAACGTGCTGTCGGTGGGGCACAGTTTCGCTGCGGACAGCCTCATCAATCTTCACACCGCCACCACGCGGGGGCTGCTGCGCCGCGGCGACCACTACCTGATCGCCGCCGCCGGTGTCGGAGCCACGTTCTCCGCGATGGCGGTCCGCTGCTGACGAAGCGTCGGCTTCGTCCATCCTTCCCATGCCAGACCACTCTCCCACGTACGACGGGACGGGACACCCATGTCAGAACCTGTGGTCCAGACCACTGACCCCGAGCTGCGCGAGCGGATCCGCACCGGCATCGGCGAACTGCTGCCCCGCGTCCTCAAGCGCGAACTGCCCGAGATCCCCGAGAACGCCTGCCTCTTCGACGACCTCGGCCTCACCTCGGCCGGCACCATCGAGCTCATCCTGGAGCTGGAGGAGTCGCTCGACATCCAGGTGGACGTCGAGCAGATCACCGAGGACGACCTGCGCTCGGTCACCAAGCTGGCCGACTACGTCGCCGGACACGTCATCCCCGAGGACTGACCAGGTGGCCGACCACGGCCTGCGGATCACCCGGGTGCTCGCGCGGCGCTTCGACGGGCGCTCGGAGGCCTCGCTCCACCCGGACCTGCGGGTGTTCGTCTCCGACCTCGTCCGCCCCTACGGCCTGCCGCTGCGCGAGGACCTGCTGCGCGAGGGCGTCGGCCACTCCTACGAGGAGCTGGCCGCCGACCTGCTGCGCGAGGCGCTCGCCGAGGACGAGCCCGTCGACCTGCTGATCCTGGCCTTCGACACCCCGGACGTCCGACCGGGCGCGCCGTCCTCGCTGGCGCTCAGCCGGTCCTGTCCGGGCACGCCGCTCGCCTTCGCGGTCTGCGACCAGGGCGTCGCCGCGGCCTTCACCGCGCTGCGCCTCGCGGTCGACTACCACCGCACCGGATCCTGCCGTCGGGCGGTCGTGGTGCTCGCCGAGCAGACCGCGCTGCACCACGAGCCGGCCGCGCCGGTGTCGCTTCCGGAGCGGCACGGCGTGGTGGTGCTGGTCTGCGAGGAGGCCCCCGGGCCTGATATGACGATCCATCAGATGCCTGGTGCCGGGCTGCCGGACACGGCGGTGCGGGATCGGGCTGCCGGGCTGGGGTCCGACCCGGCGCTCGTGCTCGGCCCCGGGCTGGCCGGTGCCGAGAGCCCGGCCGCCCAGCCGTTCACCGGGGCCTGGGCGGAGCTCGCCGAGCAGCTGCCCGCCTGGCGGGCGCAGGGGCGCCCCGTCCTGGTCGCCGACCTGGACCGCCGGCTCGGCGTGCTGAGCACGTTGACCCTTCCGTAGCCATGGTTCGGTTCATGCCAACTCGCTTGTCTCGCACAGGAATTGGCGAACCATCGGTTTGGTAGACGATTGGTCTGGACCAGCGTGCGAGGTCGCTGGTAGCGTCCCGATCGCACCCCCGCTGAACCCTTCCCGGCGAGCCGAAAGGCGCGTACGACGTGACCCCGTACGGCGAGACACAGACCAGTAGGCGGATCGAGGTCCGGTACGCGGCCCCGGCCGACGGTGCGGCCGGCGGTTCGGGGCCGCTCACGCTCGGCCAGGACAACATGATCCGGTGCATCGGGCGTGACGCCCCCGAGCAGATCAACAAGGATTCGCTCTGGCCCGTCCCGGACGGCACCTCGGTGTCGGCCGGGGTGGCCGCCCTGCGCCGGCTCGTCGAACGGCACGAGTCGCTGCGCACCTCCTTCCCCGCCGGCCCCGGCGCGGACGGCTTCCCGGAGCGCCAAGTGGTGCACCCGGAAGGCCGGTTCACCGTCACCGTGATCGAGGCGGGCGATCGCGACGGCACCCAACTGGACGCGTTCGCAGCGGAGTTGGGCCGAGCCGACGTCGCCGTTCCGTTCGACCTGGCCGCCGCCCCGCGGCTGCGCGTCACCCTCGTCGCCGACGGGGAGCAACTGCTGCGGCTGGTTGCGGTGGTCTGCCACGCGGGCGCCGACGGCGCCGCCACCGTGCTGCTGATCCAGGACTGGCTGGACCTCGCCGCCGGCAAGGACCTCCCGCCGGTCACCGCCCCGACCCCGCTGCGGATCGCGGACGCGGAACGGAGCGCGCAGGGCCGCCGCAAGTCGGCCGCCGCCCTGCGGTACTGGGCCCGCAGCCTCGCCACCGGCCCGCAGGTGGTGTTCGCCGACGCGCGGATCACCGGCCCCCCGCGCGACCACTCGGCCGTCCTGGTCCGCTCCCGCACCGCCGCCGAGGACCTCGCCGCCGTCTGCCGCCGCACCGGCGCGAGCCCGTCCGTCGTCCTGCTCGCCGCCTTCGCCGCGCTCGTCACGCACCGGTCCGGCCGTCCCGAGCTGGCGCTCTCGGCGCTCTCCGCGAACCGCCAGCGCGCCGCCCTGGTCGACCACGTCGGCACCCTGGCGCAGGACGCCCTGATCCGGCTCGACACCGGGGCGGCCGACCTCGACCAGCTGATCGGCCGGGCCAAGGCGGCCTCGCTGAGCGCCTACTGGCACAGCACCCTGGACGCCGAACAGGTCTGGCGGCTCATCGAGGACTGCGCCCACCTGCGCGGCAGCCGCTTCCCCCGGCATGTCGTGGTCAACGACCTGAGCCTGACCATCCCCGCGGCCGTCGCCGACGCCCAACCCGCCGCGGCCGCCGACCCCGAACTGACCCGGGTGCCCGCCCCGCCGCTGCCGGTCCGGCTGATGTTCACCATCCTGCGGATCAGCGGCAGCCTCGACTTCGCCCTGATCAGCTGCCCGCAGGTGCTGGACCCGGACGAGACCGACCGGTTCGCGCAGGCGCTGCTCGCCGTCCTCGCCGCCGCCGCCCGCGGGCCCGTGCCGCTCGACGCCCTGCCCGGCGTCGGCGGCGTGCCGACCCCCGGCCGGAGCGGGGAGTGGCACCTGGTCGACGGCTCCTGGATCGACCTGGCCGCCGTCCGCGCCCTGCTGGAGGCCGCCCTCGGCGCGCGGGCGGACATCGAACTGGCGCTGGACGAGGGAAGGCTGACCGCCAGGCTGACCAGCGCGGACCACGAACTCACCCCGGCCGTCGCCCACCACGCGGTGGTCGCCGCCCTGCCCGGCCGCGACACGGCGATGGCGCCGCACCACTACGTCGTCCGGCACACCGGCCCCGGGGCGGAGGCCGTCACCTCCGGCGGCGGCCGCGACCCGGACATCGCCGCCCGGCAGGCGGCGCTCACCTGAACGGGGGGAGGACGGGCAGACGCGGTCGGCTCACTCCAACGGGTCCTCGCCGTCCCACCGGACGTCCCACGAACACACCGAGGTCGCCCCCGAGGTGAGCCCCCACGGGCTCGGCACCTCCTCCTCGTCCTCGTCGCCCTGCACCGGCAGCCGGTCGATCGCCGCGACCAGCCGCGGCGGCAGTTGCGGCGCCAGCCCGTGGTGGACCCGGGACAGGATGTCGCGCCGCACGTCGTCCGGCAGCAGCGGCCTGGTCATCCGCAACGGCATCGGCCCGGAGGGGCGTCCGGCCGCCGCCAGCTGGTCTGACCAGGCCCGCCAGTAGTCGGCGTCGTCGTTCTCGCCGAGCTTCAGATGGTGCAGGTGCAGGCAGTACGCCGCCGTGCCGCAGCCCGATCCGGCGGCGAAGCGCCACCAGAACTCGGCGCCCTCCTCCCGCCCGGTCGCGTACAGCAGCGCGGCGAACACCTCCGCCCCCTCGGGCTGGATCCGGCGGGCGTTCACCAGGAGGTCGAGCCCCCGGGAGGCGTCCGGCGCGCCCAGCACCAGGGCCACCACCAGGCCCAGTTCGAAGGCGGCCTGCTCGAACTCCGACGGCAGGTGTGTCGGCGCGGCCGTGAGCCGGGCCTGGCGCAGTGCTGCGATGCGCTCGGCGTGCGCGCGTTCCGGCCGGGGCACGTGAACCACCGCACGCCCCCCACCGCTCGTACCCGCCCCACCGCTCGTACCCGCCCCGTCGGGCGGGTCGGCTTCCGGCCCGGGCGTCACAGCTGACCCGCGCGGTCCGGCAGTTCACCCGCGCGGTCGGCCGGTTCGCCCGAGCTGTCCGGCAGTTCGCCCACCCCGAGCCGGCGCGCCAGCCGCTCCCGCGCGTGCCGCAGGTTGGAGTGCACCGTCGCCACCGGCCGCCCCAGGTAGGCCGCGATCACCTTGACGTGCAGGCCCAGCAGGTACCGCAGGATGATCACATCCCGCTGCCGGTCCGGGAGTTCGAGGATCGCCGCGTACAGCCGCACCTCGTCCGCCTCGCTGTGCAGCAGCCCGTTCGCGACCTGCTTGAACGCGCCGATCACCGCGGCGAAGGTGACGGCCTCCACCGCCACCGGTTCCTCGGCGGACATCCAGTCCGAGACGTGCCGGTTCGCCAACCGCCAGGCGTACGCGGCCGGCTCCTCGAACCGCAGCACCTGCGGCCAGCAGCGGGCCAGGTCCGCCTTCACGGCCTCGACCACCAGCGCGGCGTCCGCCTGGCCGCCTATCCTGGTCAACGCGAGGGCGTGCCAGGCGGGTTCATGGGTCTCGCAGAACGACGCGTAGGTGAGGTCCAGCCGCAGGCCGAGGTCGCCACCGGCCTCCCGGTCCGACTCCGGGCCGTCGGCGCGCTCCAGCGTGGGCCCTCCCCGGTACCCGCGCACGGGGGCGCCCCTGTCGATCGTCATCGAGCCTGCTTTCCGTGGCCGCCGGCAGCTCGGCGGTCCACTCGAGGGTCGGGCTGTCTGCGCCCATCCTCAGTCCATCCGGCTCGTCACTCCAGGCCGTATCCCGAATACGGATTGTCATCCCATCGGATCAGTCGACCGGTTGGAATGCGGCGGACCGCGCCTGACCTCCGGATACGGTGGGCACCAATCGACAGGTGTCCGCGACGCCAAGGGGAACGCGATGAGCCTCTACGACGGAGTCGACCTGCGGCTCAACATGCCGCACTCGGCCCGGATGTACGACTACTACCTCGGCGGCTTCACCAACTTCGCCGCCGACCGCGAGGCCGCCGGGCACGCCCTCGCCCTCGGACCCTGGCTGCGCGTCGCCGCCCGCGCCAACCGGTCCTTCGTCCACCGCTCCACCCGTGCCCTCGCCCGGGCCGGCATCGACCAGTTCCTCGACATCGGCACCGGCATCCCCACCCCGCCCAACCTCCACGAGGTCGCCCAGAGCGTGGAACCGTGCGCCCGCGTCGTCTACGCCGACAACGACCCGATCGTGCTCTCACACGCCCAGGCCCTGCTCACCGGCACCCCCGAAGGCCGCACCGCCTACGTCGAGGCCGACGTCACCGACCCCGCCCGGCTCCTCGCCTCGCCCGGCCTGCGCGACACCATCGACCTCACCCGGCCCGTCGCGCTCTCCCTCAACGCCCTCCTGCACTTCGTCCCCGACACCCACGGCGCCCACGAGCTCGTCGAGCACCTCAAAGCGGCCCTCGCCCCCGGCAGCGCCCTGGTGATGACCCACGTCACCCCCGACTTCGCCCCGGCCGAGATCGCCGGCCTGGTCCGGATCTACGAATCCGCCGGCACCGCCGCCCAGGCCCGCACGCTCCCCGAGTTCACCCGCTTCTTCGACGGCTGGAGCCTCATCGCCCCCGGCATCGTCCCCACCCCCCACTGGCGTCCCACCCCCACCGACCCGCCGGCCACCGCCCCCGAAGCCGCCGCCTACGCGGCCGTGGCCCTCAAACCCTGACCCCGCCGGCCGCGCCGCCCCCACCCGCTCCACCCGTGCGGCCTCGCCGCCCCGGGGACAGACTGGTGGTGGATCGATGCTGCCCGTGAGGCTGGGAGAGGCATGCTGCTGGGACTCACCACCGCCTTGGTCGCGACCGTGTGCTTCGGGTTCGGGGCGGTGTTCCAGGCGCGTGGGGCGCGGTCGGCGCCGCAGGCGGACCGGGTGCGGGCGGGGCTGCTGGCCGCGCTGGCGCGCTCGTGGGAGTTCCTGCTCGGCACCGTGCTGGACATCGTCGGTTTCGCGCTGAGCATCGTGGCGCTGCGCAGCCTGCCGCTGTTCCTCGTGCAGGCCGTCACCAATGCGAGCCTGGCCGTGACGGCGCTCGCCGCCGTCCGGCTGCTCGGGGCACGGCTGCGCCGGGGGGACGCGGTCGGAATCGTCGCCGTGGTGGTCGGCCTGACGCTGCTGGCGTCGGGGTCGGGCCGGGAGGGCCGGGAGCACGCCCCGCCGCTGTTCCACTGGGCGCTGCTCGCGACGACGGCCGTGATGCTGTTGCTGACCCTCGTCCTGGTGCGCCGGGCCGGCACCGTGGCGGCGGCCGGGCTGGGGCTGCTGGCGGGGGTGGGGTTCGGGGTGACGAGCCTGGCGGTGCGGGTGATGGACGCGTCGAGCCTGGTCACCGTCCTCACCGACCCGGCGGCGTACGCGCTCGTGGTGGGCGGCCTCGGCGGCTACCTGGCGTACGCGCTGGCTCTGCAGCGCGGCACGGTCACGGCCGCGACCGCCGCCGGGACGGTTGCCGAGACCTTCGGTCCGGCGCTGGTGGGCGTGGCGGCGCTGGGCGACGCGGCGCGTCCGGGGTTCGAGTGGTGCGCGCTGGCGGGCTTCGCGGTGGCGGTGGGCGGCACCTTCCTGCTGTCCAGGTTCGGGGAGTTGGAGGGGCAGTCCGCGGAGGTGGCCGGTGCGCGGCCGGGCGTGGCGGACCGGGACCCTGAACCCGGCCCGGGTCCGGAGGCGGAGTCCGAGCCGGCCGTCCCGCCCCGGTAGCCCGGGCGGCGCCGCCGTGCGAAGGTGACTTGCCGGACAAATCGGACGGTTGAACGCCCACGGAGCGGCAGGTGCGCGATGGCGGACGAAGCCCAGCCGGGCCCCCGACGGCCGGGGCCCGCCGACCCTCCGGTCGTGCTCGTCACCGGCGCCTCCTCCGGCATCGGCCTGGCCACGGCCGTCCGCCTGGCCGACGCCGGCTGGCGGACCCTGCTGTCCGGTACGGACGGCGCCCGCCTGGACGAGGTCGCCGCCCGGACCGGTGGCCGCGTCCTGCCCGAGGACCTGAGCAAACCGGACGGCCCGAGTCGGCTCGCGGAGGCGGCCCTCGCGGAGGCCGGCCGGGTGGACGCGCTGGTCGCCAGTGCGGGCCTGGGGTGGCGCGGACCGTTCGCGGACACCCCCTCGGACGTCCTGGACCGGATGATCGAGGTCAACTTCGCCGCCCCGCTGCGGCTGGTCCGCCTGCTCCTGCCGGGCATGCTGGAGCGCCGCCGGGGCCGGATCGTGCTGCTCGGCTCGATGGCCGGCCAGGTCGGCGTGCGCGACGAGTCGGGGTACGCGGCGACCAAGGGCGGGCTGGCGATGTTCGCGGAGAGCCTCTGGTACGAGCTGCGCGGCACCGGGGTGGGGGTGCGCCTGGTGCTGCCGGGCCCGGTGGACACCCCGTTCTTCGACCGGCGCGGCACGCCCTACCAGCGGGAGCGGCCACGGCCCGTGCCGGCGGAGCGGGTCGCCGACATCGTGGTCGCGACCATCACCACCGGTCGTGACCGGCTCTTCGTGCCGCACTGGCTCGGCTTCCCGGCCCGGATCCACGGCGTGGCGCCGGGCGTGTTCCGGCGCATGGCCTCCCGCTTCGGGTGAGCCCGGTGAACACCGCGACCCGGGTGCTCGCGGCGGCGACTGCGGCGGAGTTCGCGCACCTGGCCCCGGCGGCGGTGCGCCTCCCGGCACTGCGCCGCACGCTGGCCCGTCGAACCGCCGGCCTCGGCGCCGACCCGCACCACGTCGCCCTGACCTTCGACGACGGCCCCGACCCGCGCAGCACCCCGGAGATCCTGGATGCGCTGGACGCGCTGGGCGGTGTCCGGGCCACCTTCTTCCTGCTGGGCTCGATGCTGGAGCGCGCCCCCGCCCTCGGCCGGGAGCTGGTGCTGCGCGGCCACGAGGTGGCCGTCCACGGCTGGCACCACCGGCCGCAGTGGTACCCGGCCCCGGCCCGTGACCTGCGCGAACTGCGCCACGCGACCGAGGCGGTGACCGCGCTGTGCGGGGTGCGCCCGCACTGGTACCGCCCGCCGTACGGGGTGCTGACGGCGGGCCCGGCCCTGGCCGCCCGGCGGCTGGGCCTGCGCCCGGTGCTGTGGACGGCCTGGGGCCGGGACTGGACGGCGGAGGCGACCGGGGCCTCCGTCTACGCGACCGCCCGCCCCGGCCTCACCGGCGGCGCGACCCTCCTCCTGCACGACTCCGACTGCACCTCCGCCCCCGACTCCTGGCGGGCCACCCTCGCCGCCCTCCCGCTGATCGCCGCCCACTGCCGCGCCCACTCCCTCACCCTCGGCCCGCTCCGCGACCACGCCGTCCCGGGGGCCGCCCGCGGCTGACGGCGAAGCCCCCCCCCCCCCCCCCCGGGGGGGGGGCGGGGGGGGGCGGGGGGCGGCGGGGGCAGCGGGGGCGGGGCACCCCGGGATTGGCGCGGGCGCCCCCGCTCCGAC
>NZ_JBHWIO010000015.1:0-35655 GCF_042732075.1 Kitasatospora sp. NPDC059812 | reverse complement strand
CCCGCGTGAGCGCCCCCCCCCGCCGCGCCACCGCCCCCCCCCGGGCCCCCCCCGGCCCCCACGCGGTCCGGGGGGCGGGCCGCGCCCCCCGCCCACCCCCCCCCCCCCGGGGGGGGGGGCTTCGCCGTGTGGCGTTGCTCGGCGTCTTCTAGCGTTCGCAGGCGACGCCGTCGTTGTCGCGGTCCAGGCCGGATCGGTACCCGGGGTCGCCCCGGTGCAGGGGGGCCTTGCCGGCGGCCTTCACCGCGTCGCAGTTCTTGTAGTAGGCGCTGCCGCCGGCACCGCCCTGGGAACCGCCACCCGACGCCCCGTCCGAGTTCGCGTCCGAGCCACCGCCTGACGTTCCGTCCGACGTTCCGCCCGACGACCCGCCAGTGGAACTGCCGCCGGCGTTGCCCTGGTGGTTCGGGCTGGACGGGTCGTTGCGTTCGTCCGCGTAGAGCGCCGCGTACCGGTCCGCCGGGCACAAAGCCCCCGGCTTCACCAGTTGGAGCGCGGGAGAGGCCGCCGGGTACAGCTTGCTCCCGGGCTGGAGCACGTTCGTGCACACCACCCAGGCGTCGTGGTCGGCGGGCAGCGCGAGGTCCAGGTAGCGGCTGTGCTCCTGGATCCGGTCGGCTGCGACACCGGCCGCCACCAGCAGGGCACGCGCCTCCCCGGCGGTGTGCTGGGCGACGTCGGGCATGACACCCGTATGGAACAGGTATGCGCCAGGTAGCGAACTCCGGCCCCGGCCCCCGCCCGGGTGCACGGCTCCACCCCGGCCGGGACTCCCGTATTGCTCGCCCCGGCCCTCGGCTACGCCAGCCCCACCTGTGCCAGGGCCGCGGTGAACCCGGTGCGCCAGGGCTCAGGGGTGGCGCCGGGGGAGGGGGCGGGCGCTGGGCGGGCGAGGGCGGCGAGGGCGTTGCGGACCACCTCGGCGGGGTGGGCGGAGGCGACGTCGGCGTGGCCGAGTTCCAGCTCGTGCTGGAGGTTGTCGCGACCGTGGCCCTGGACGACGTCGAGCAGCAGCAGTCGCCGTCCGAGCGCGCGGGCCTCGCTACAGGTGTCGCCGGAGCTGGTGACGACGAGGTCGGCGGCGGCCATCATGGCGGGGATCCGGTCGGTGTAGCCGAAGGGGTGCAGACGCGGCTCCCGGCGGGCGGCGGCCCGCAGCCGCCGTTCCAGTTCTTGGTTGCGCCCGGCGACGGCGAGCACGTGCGGACCGGCGGCGGCGAGCGAGGCGGCGGTGCGGGCGAGCGGTCCGAGCCCCCAGGCGCCGGACATCAGCAGCACGCACCGCCCGCCCGCCGGGACGCCCAGTTCGGCACGCGCCTCGGCCCGGCCGGGCGGCCGGTAGAACGGTTCCCGCAGCGGAGCGGGCAGGACGGTGACGGCGGCGTCCGGCCGGTAGCGGCGGACGGCGCAGGCGGCGACCTCGGAGGTGACCAGGAACAGGTCGGTGCCCTCCTGCACCCAGAGCCGGTGCGGTGTCACGTCGGTGCAGAACACGAAGTGCCGGAAGTCCCGTTGAGGCAGCCGGTTGACGGCCGAGGTGGCGGTGGCGAACACGGAGACCACCAGCTGCGGCCGCTGCACCGCGACCAGTTGGCGCAGGGCCGGGACGAGCCGGCTGCGGGCGGCCGCGTCGGCGAGCAGCGCGAGCCGGGCGCCGGGCCGCAACGCCGAGAAGTGGAAGGCGTCGTACACGCCGGGCAGGTCGAGCAGCCGCCGGAACACGGCCTCCCCGGCGGCGCCGGAGCGCTGCCCGAGCAGGGCCATCGCGTCGACCGTGTGGGTGGTCCAGCCGCGGGCCCGCAGGGTGTCGGCGCAGGCCTGGGCCATCACGTCGTGGCCCTGGCCGAGGGAGCCGGAGACGAGCAGGGCGTGCGGCATCGGGCGGCCCGCTCAGGAGGCGGCGGAGGCGGCTGCGGCGGCCCGGTACCAGTCGGCGTAACTCCGTACGCCGTCCGCGAAGTTGGTGTGCGGAGACCAGCCGAGCAGGCGCTTGGCCTGGGCGCAGGAGATCCGCCGCCCGGTGTAGTCGGCCTTGCGGCCGTCGATGTGCTCGATCGAGACCGGCCCCAGCAGGTCGTCGACGGTGTCGGCGATGTCGCGCACCGAGACGGCGGTGGAGCCCTCCAGGGCGAAGGTCTGGTCCTCGGCGGCGGGGGACAGGGCCCGGACGTGGGCGTCGGCGAGGTCCTCGACGTAGACGAAGTTGCGGCTCTGCCGCCCGTCGCCGGCGATGGTGATCGGCCGCCCGGTGAGCGCGGCCTGGACGAACCGGGCGACGACCAGTTCGTCGCGCATCCGGGGCCCGTACGGGATGCCGTAGCGCAGGATGGTGAAGTGCTGTCCGTACAGCTCGCGGTAGCTGTGCACCAGCATCTCGGCGGCGAGCTTGGTGGCCACGTAGAGGTGGCCGCTGTGTTCCAGCTCGATCGGCACGTGTTCGTCCAACTCCTGCTCCCCACCGTCGAGTTGATCGTCGGTGAGGGCGGCGCCGTAGACCCAGACGGTGCTCGCCAGCACGGTGCGGCTCAGCCCGCTGCGCCGGGCGGCCTCCAGGACGGCCTCGGTGCCGTCGATGTTGGTCCGCACGGCCCGCACCGGGTCGGCGGAGACCTGTTCGACGTCGGCCATCGCGGCGAGGTGGTACACCACTTCACTGCCGGCCAGCGCGGAGGTGAGGGCCGCGAGGTCGAGGATGTCGAGCCGGGCGTGTTCGGCGTCGGGGTTGAGGTACTTGTCGGTGGTGTCCACCGCGAGGACGTCGTGGCCGGCCGCGAGCAGGTGGTCCACGACGTGTGACCCGATGAATCCACATCCCCCGGTGACGGCTATCCGCACGATCTCTCTCCTTGTCGGGCTCCGTGTCGAGCGCCTTCTCGAACTCCGTGTCGAGCGCCTCGGCGCGCCCGCCTGGTCGGGTCGACCCCGCCCCGGCTATCCGGCGAGTCTCCGGTGCACCGCCGAGACGGCCTCGATGACCTGCTCGGTCTCGTCCCCGGTCATGTCGGAGTGCACCGGCAGGCACACCTGCCGCGCGCAGACGTCCTCGGCGACCGGCAGCGGCCCGCGCCGGTAGGGGGCGAGGACGGGTTGCAGGTGCAGCGGCAGGTCGTACACCTCGCCGGACAGCCGCACGCCGTAGTCCTCGGCGACCGCCCGCTTGAACGCGGCGCGCTCCACCCCGGGCGGCAGCAGCGCCACGTACTTGTAGTAGTTGCCGCGGCAGCCGGGCGGTTCGAGCACCGGCTCCAGGCCGTCGAGCCCGGCCAGCGCCTCGTCGTAGCGGCGGGCGACGGCCCGGCGGGTCTCGATGAACTCCTTGAGGCGGCGCAGGTGCACGGCGCCGACGGCCGCGCTGAGCTCGCTCATCCGCCAGGCGTGGCCGAGCCGGACGTGGTGGTTGGTGGTGAAGGAGCCCTTGCCCTGGTCGCGGTAGGTGCGGGCCTCGTCGCGCAGCTCGGGCGACTCGGTGAGGACCAGGCCGCCTTCGCCGCTGGTGGTGACCTTGGTCGGGTAGAACGAGAAGGCCCCGGCCAGGCCGAACGTCCCGGCGCTGCGCCCGTCGAGGCTGCTGCCGTGGGCGTGTGCGGCGTCCTCGACCAGCGGGACGCCGTGCCGGTCGCAGAGCGCGCGCAGCTCCTCGACCCGCGGGGTGATCAGTCCGCCGATGTGGACGAGTACGACGGCTGCGGTATCCGGGGTGAGGGCCGCCTCCAGCGTCTCGGGGGAGAGCGCCAGGGTGGCCGGGTCGACGTCGGCGATCACCGGGCGCCCGCCGGCGTGCAGGACGGCGCCGGCGGTCGCGTAGAAGGTGACGGCCGGCACGACGACGTCGCGGCCCCGGACGTCGACCGTGCGCAGGATCACCTCCAGCGCCGCGGTGCCGCTGCTCACCGCGACGGCGTGCGAGGCGCCGTGCTCGGCGGCGAAGGCCTGCTCGAAGCGCTCGGTCCACGGGCCCAGGGTGAGGGCGCCGGTGGTGAGCATCTCCATCACCGCCTCGGCGACGGCCGCGCGGTCGGATTCGTCGAACACGATGCGGGCGGCTGGAACGCCCATGGGCACCTCCGGCGGCGGGCTGGGGTCAGCACCGATCGGGTCAGATGGGTCCGAACCACAGGAAAAGGGTCGGGCCTGGCACATCACGCTACTTCGCCCGCCGGGCCGCGGCCCGTCGTCGCCGCCCGCCCGGGTGACGGCGCCCGGCCCCGTCGCCGCGCTGCCGCTGCCCCCGTCAGCGCTCCGTCGCCGCCGCCGGGAGTGCGCCCGACTGCTCCCGCCACAGCTGATGCGCTTCCGCCGTCCGGGGAGGGGCCGTACTGCGTCCGCAGTACGCAAACGGCCTGCGCAGGGACGACGACGGAGGAGGGGCCGGCGATCAAGGATGGGCCATGCTGCGGGCGGTCCGCGCCGAAAGGCGTCGGGGCGGCCGCGGTGCGCACGCTGACCGAGATCCGAAGGAGTCCACTCTTCCGTGGCCACGTTCCTGTACCGCCTGGGCCGCTGGGCCTTCGTCCGACGCCGGCTGGTGACCCTGCTCTGGGTCGCCGTGCTGGCGGTCTGCGGAGTCCTGGCGGCCAAGGCGCCCGCCGCACCCGACGACGGCTTCGCGATGCCCGGTACGGAGGCGCAGAAGGCCTTCGACCTGATGAACGAGCGCTTCCCCGGCGGCCACGCCGACGGCGCCTCGGCCCGCCTGGTGTTCGTCGCCCCGTCCGGGCAGAAGATCACCGCCGAGCCCAACCAGCAGGCGGTGGAGCGGACGGTCGCCGAGCTCGCCCACGCCGACGAGGTCACCGGCGCGGTCAGCCCGTTCAAGGCCAACACCGTCTCCAAGGACGGCACCACCGCGTACGCGACCGTCAGCTACTCCGTCAAGGCGGGCGAGCTGTCCAAGGGCGCCACCGACGCCCTCGAACAGGCCGCCCAGCACGGGCGGGACGCCGGGCTCAAGGTCGAGGTCGGCGGCAACGCGCTGATGGCCAAGCCCGAGGCCGGCGGCAGCAGCGAGATGATCGGCATGGCGCTGTCCGCGGTCGTCCTGGTGATCACCTTCGGCTCACTCGTGGCCGCGGGCCTGCCGCTGCTCACCGCCGTGATCGGGGTCGGCCTCGGCATGGCCCTGATCACCGGGCTGGGCAGCACGCTCGGCCTGTCCTCCACCACCAGCACGCTCGCGATGATGCTGGGCCTCGCGGTCGGCATCGACTACGCCGTGTTCATCGTCTCCCGCTTCCGGGCCGAGCTCGCCGAGGGCCACACCCCGCAGGAGGCGGCCGGCCGGGCCGTCGGCACCGCCGGCTCCGCCGTGGTGTTCGCCGGACTCACCGTGGTGATCGCCCTGGCCGGGCTCTCGGTGGTCGGCATCCCGATGCTCGCCAAGATGGGCATGGCCGCGGCCGGCACGGTGGTCATCGCCGTCCTGGTCGCGCTCACCCTGGTCCCCGCGCTGCTCGGCTTCATCGGCCGCCGGGTGCTGCCCCGCAAGGCCCGCAAGGGCACCGTCCAGCCGAAGAAGGAGAACGGCGGCTCCCGCTGGGCCAAGTTCGTGCTGCGCCGCCCGCTCGCGGTGCTGCTCGGCGGCGTGATCGGCCTCGGGGTGCTCGCCGCCCCGGCGCTCGACCTGCGGCTCGGCCTGCCCGGGGACGAGTCCAAGCCGACCTCCACCACCCAGCGCCGCGCCTACGACCTGCTGTCCGAGGGCTTCGGCCCCGGCTTCAACGGGCCGCTGACCGTCATGGTGGACGTCAAGGGCACGCCCGATCCGAAGGCCGCCGCGAGCGAGGTCGCCAAGACGGTCTCCGGGCTGCCCGGCGTGGTCTCCGTCACCCCGCCGATGTTCAACAAGGCGGGGGACACCGCCCTGCTGAACGCCGTCCCGTCCACCGGTCCGAGCGCTGCGGAGACCAAGGACCTGGTCCAGGCGATCCGCGGCCACGCCGCCGGCCTCAAGACGACCACCGGGGCGACGGTCCTGGTCAGCGGCACGACGGCGATGAACATCGACGTCTCGCAGAAGCTCACCGACGCGCTGGTGCCCTACCTCGCGGTGGTCGTCGGCCTCGCCGTCGTCCTGCTGCTGGTGGTGTTCCGCTCGGTGCTCGTCCCGCTGAAGGCGGCGCTCGGCTTCCTGCTCTCGGTGGCCGCCGCGCTCGGCGCGGTCGTCGCGGTCTTCCAGTGGGGCTGGCTGGCCAACCTGATCGGCGTCGAACAGACCGGCCCGGTGATGAGCATGATGCCGATCTTCATGGTCGGCGTGGTCTTCGGCCTCGCCATGGACTACGAGGTGTTCCTGGTCACCCGGATCCGCGAGGGCTTCGTCCACGGCGAGCAGCCCGACGAGGCCATCGTCACCGGCTTCCGGCACAACGCCCGGGTGGTCACCGCCGCCGCGTTCATCATGATCGCCGTCTTCGCGGGCTTCATCGGCATGGGCGAACCGATGATCAAGATGATGGGCCTGGGCCTCGCCGCGGCCGTCGCCTTCGACGCCTTCGTGGTCCGGATGGCCATCGTCCCGGCCGTCCTGGCCCTGCTCGGCCGCCGCGCCTGGTGGCTGCCGCGCTGGCTGGACCGGCTGATACCGGACATCGACGTCGAGGGCAGCAAGCTGCAGACCGCCGCCCCCGAACCGGCCCCGGTCCGGGAGTCCGTCGGCGTCTAGGGCGTGTCTTCAAGCCCCCGTCGACCCCCCTGCGGACCAGCCGGGGCCCGTCCCGATCCACGGGGCGGGCCCCGGCCCGGACAATGGTTCGATCCCTACCGTTACCGTTGCTGTCGGGGTCCGCCACGCACACGGCGGCCCCCGACCCGGCCCACCCCGCCCGGCAGGGCGCGGTTCGGCACGAACTGGCAGAACCCGGCGAGGGTGCCGCCAGGGCACCCCCGACCCGGAGAGCACCACGATGAGCGACACCTGGCAGCGGCTGCGCCGCGACCACCCCCGGCTGCTCGACGCCGTCGGCGGCGCCGTGCTGATCGCGATGACCGGCCTCGGCGTCACCGTCGACCAGACCGGCCACGTCATCTCCTTCAGGCCGCTCAGCGCCACCATCGCGCTGGCCTCCGCCGTCACCGTGTTCGCCCACCGACGGCACCCGCGGACCGTGGTCGTCATCACGCTGATCTGCACGATGGCCCTCATCCTCACCACCCCCCGCCTCACCCCCGGGCTGGCCACCCCGCTGCTGCTCGCCCTCTACTTCCTCGCCGTCCGCACCGACCGCGCCACCGCCCTGCGCGCCTCGATCGCCTCCGCCGTCCTGCTCACCGGCACCTCGCTGATCGGCGACGGCGGCGGCCCGATCGGCCAACGGCTCGGCGTCCTCGCCTGGGCCCTGCTGCCCGGCGCCCTCGGCGACTCCATCCGCAACCGCCGCGCCCACCTCGCCGCCATCGAGGAACGCGCCGAACGCGCCGAACGCACCCGCGAGGAGGAGGCCCGCCGCCGGGTCGCCGACGAGCGGATCCGGATCGCCCGCGACCTGCACGACGTCGTCGCCCACCACATCGCCCTCGCCAACGCCCAGGCCGGCATCGCCGTCTACCTCATGGACCGCCACCCCACCCAGGCCCGCGAGGTGCTCAGCCACATCACCGACGCCACCGGCTCCGCGCTCCAGGAACTGCGCGCCACCGTCGGCCTGCTGCGCCGCGCCGAGGAGCCCGCCCCGCTCGAACCGGCCCCCGGCCTCGACCGGCTCCCCGAGCTGATCAACGCCTTCGAACGCACCGGCCTGCCGGTGCGGCTCACCGTCGAGGGCGAGGCCCGCGCGCTCTCGCCCGGCGTGGACCTCACCGCCTACCGGATCGTCCAGGAGTCCCTGACCAACGTCGCCAAGCACGCCCAGGGCGCCGGCGCCGATATCACCCTCGCCTACAGCGGCAGCCGGGTCGCCGTCAGCGTCGCCAACGGCCGCCCGCCGACCAGCGCACGCCCCCGGCAGGCCCTGCTGCCCCACCCGGCCCCCGGCGAGGGCGGCTTCGGACTGATCGGCATGCGCGAACGGGCCGGCGCGGTCGGCGGCCGCCTCACCGCAGACAGCCGGCCCGACGGCGGCTTCCTGGTCACCGCCGAACTTCCGCTGCGCACCGGCGCCCGGGACGACAGCGCCGGTCGCGGTGGCTGTGCCGGTCGCGGTGACAGCGCCGTACGGGCGGACCGTGCCGGCCGGGAAGACCGTGCCGTTCGAGTAGACCGTGCCGGCCGGGAAGACCGCGCCGTTCGAGTAGACAAGGACCACGCATGACCATCCGGGTACTGCTCGCGGACGACCAGGCGCTGCTGCGCGGTGCGTTCCGGGTGCTGATCGACGCCGAGGACGACATGGAGGTGGTCGGCGAGGCCGCCGACGGCCACCAGGCCGTCGAACTCGCCCGCGCCACCCGCCCCGACATCGTCCTGATGGACATCCGCATGCCCGGCGCCGACGGCCTCGGTGCGACGGCCGCCATCTGCGGCGACGAGGACCTGGCCGGCACCCGGGTGCTGATCCTCACCACCTTCGAGATCGACGAGTACGTGGCCCAGGCACTGCGGGCCGGCGCCGGCGGCTTCCTTGGCAAGGGGGCGGACCCGGCGGAACTGCTCGCGGCCGTCCGCACCGTCGCCGCCGGGGACGCCCTGCTCTCGCCCGCCGCCACCCGGGCCGTCATCGACCAGCTCCTCGCCCAGCCCGATCCGGCGGCCGGCGGCACCTCCGAGCGGCTGTCCGTGCTCACCGCGCGCGAGCGCGAGGTGATGTCGATGGCCGCCACCGGGCTCACCAACGAGGAGATCGCCGAGCGGATGTTCGTCAGCCCGTTCACCGTCCGCACCCACGTCCACCGCGCGATGGCCAAGCTGGACGCCCGGGACCGGGCCCAACTCGTCGCGATCGCCTACCAGTCCGGCCTGGTCCCGCCGGGCCGTCCGGCCTGACCGGCGAAGGCCCGCCCGTCGGCTCATCCGTCGGCCCGTCCGTCGGCCCGTCCGTCCAACTCGCCTGGTTTGCGCCGGTAGCAGGGCTGAGCGACCGTCAAACTCCGGCCATATGTCGGTGATCTGAATTCCAGCCTGCCCGAAAACGACCTCCGAACTGGTGTATCAGCGAGTAGTCTGCCGATGACTCAGGATGAGGAGGGTGTTCGTGGAAACGAAGGACACGGCAGGCGAGGTGCGGATTCTCCAGCCGTTGCCCGGGCGCACGGCGGACGGATCGCAGGAGTTCGACCTGCGGTTGACGCGTTTGCTCCGCCTGCTCGGGGCTGAGGCCGCGCACGGGGCGGACTTCCCGAGCGCGGCCCGGTGGGAGGTCCACAAGGCGCTTTCCGGGCGTACCGACCTGCCCGAGGAGTACTTCGAGGCACTGCTGGAAGCGGCGATCTACGACCCCAACCCGAGCTTCAACCGGCGCTTCGTCGAGCCGGCCCTGCTCGCTTTCGGCCAGCGCCGGGTCCGGCTGACCCTGCTCGGCTACCTGCACACCGGCACCGACACCGAGCGCGCTGGCGCCGCCCGGGCCTGGTACTGGACGTCCCTGTCGGTTGGGGACGGCCGCGGCACGGCCGCCGCCGACGAGGGGTCGACCGTGCGGGACGCCTGGTACGAGGCCGCGCTGCGGGAGTTCGTCGCCAACGAGGACCTGGACGTGCGGCGCTGCATCCTCCCCGGGCTGCCCCTCGTGCCGCGTGCCTACCCGTCGCGGCTGCACGCCCTGGTGGAGGCCGCGGTGGCCATCGCGAGGGCGCACCCCGACGAGTACATCCGGCACCGCGCCGAGGTCCAGGTCGGTCTCTGACCGCCCCCGGCCCCGCCAGGCCCACCGGCGGGGCCGGGCGACCGCGCTGGGGGCCGAACTCGGCCGTCACGGCGTCCCGTTGGCGGCCCCGTCGACCGGGTCGGTCAGCCCGTCTTGACGGTGATCTCGCCGATGTTCGTCCCGAGGTCCAGCTTGTACTGGCCGTTCGGGTCGTTCTGGACGCCGATGTGCTTCTCGCCCAGGTCGGTCGAGGCGGTGACGTGGTACGAGGCGGTCGGCACGGTCACGTTGATCTCGCCGTTGGAGGTCTTCGCCGTGATGTTCTGGGCCTTGCCGGGGGTGAGCTTGATCCCGCCGTTGTCGGTCTTGGCGCTGACCCGGTCGCCCTTGAGCGAAGTGCCCTTGATCTCGCCGTTGTCGGTGCGCACGTCGACCGGCCCGGCCACGTCGTCGAGCGTGATGTCGCCGGAGCTGGTGTGCACCGAGACGTCGCCGACCTGGGTGAGCTTGATCCCGCCCGCCGACGTCCCCCCGGTGATCGGCAGCCCCGGCGGCAGCTCGACGGTGTAGTCCACCGAGCAGTTGCGCCCGCAGCCGCCGAGCACCAGCACGCCGCCGTCCACCCGGGTGCTCGCGCCCGGCTTGCCGCTCCGGTACGTGATGTTGCGGTGGACGGCGGCCTGGGTGGCGCCGGCCTTGCCGCGCACGGTCACCTCCCCGGCGTCGCTGTCCAGCCGGATGCCGGTGATCTTGTCCGTGACGGTGGCGTCGTCGGTGAAGTTGGTCCCGATCGGGTTGCAGGCGCTGAGCACCCCGGCGGAGACCCCGGCGACCACGAGAGCCCCCGCGAAACGGTGGTACCTGCCCATGTTCGTCCCCCATGTGTCCTGCGCTGCTTGTTGCGCGATAGCCCCTGATGACTGCCCCCGTCCGGAGCCGTCCCGACGACAGTAACCGCACGTGGTGGCCCCGGTCGGTGGTATTAACCCCCCAAAAGCGACTCCAGTCAGCCCCCCGGCGCCGCTCCCCCCACCCCCACCCGTGCCCACCTGGGCCCATCCGTGCCCCTGCCGTCGCCCCCGAGGAAAAATCTGTAGACCGGCCTACATATTTTCCGGGGGCGGTCGCGGAGCCGTTTTCCGCACAGGAAGTCGGACCCGCCGACTTCCTGTGCGCAGGGCGGAATCGTCGGATCAGCGGTTGTTCGGGGAGGGTCCGGGCTCGGGGCGGGGAATCAGTAGACCGGTCGGTATATTCACCCCGGGGCGCCGTCAGGGCTTGCGACCCACCGCGCCGTAGATGCTGACGCGGTCGGCGCCAGGGGCGGGGGCGGCGTCGGGGCGCCAGAGGGGGACGGTGGTGATGCCGGGGTCGAGGAGGTCGAGGCCGTCGAAGAAGGTGCGGACCTCGTCGCGGGTGCGGCCGACGAGGGGGGCGGTGGCCTTGTCGTAGATGCCGGTGACGCGGTCGCGGACCTCGGCGGGGATGAAGTCGGCAGTGCCGTGCGAGAGGACGAGGTGGCTGCCGGAGGGGAGCGCGTCCATCAGCGTGTCGACCGCCTGGTACGGCTTGTCCTCGTCGCGCAGGAAGTGCAGGACGGCGGCCAGGACGAGGCCGACCGGTCGGGAGAGGTCGAGGAGCCCTGCGGCCTCGACGGCGGCGAGTACGGCGGACGGCTCGCGCAGGTCGGCCTGGAGGACGGCGGTCCGCCCCGGGCCCGTGCCGGACATCAGGGCGCGGGCGTGGCTGAGCACGATCGGGTCGTTGTCGACGTAGGCGACCTGCGCCCCGGGATTGGCGGCCTGGGCGATCTCGTGGGTGTTGCCGGCGGTGGGGATGCCGGTGCCGATGTCGAGGAACTGGTCGATGCCGAGGTCGGCGACGCAGCGCACCGCGCGGGTGAGGAAGCCCCGGTTGGCCCGCGCGGTGGAGCGGAACTCCGGATTGGCGGCGAGCGCCTTCTCGGCGGCGGCCCGGTCGGCGGGGAAGTTGTCCTTCCCGCCGAGGTAGTAGTCGTACATCCGGGCCGGGTGCGGGATGTCGGGCCGTAGGTCGGCCGGGGTTCCGGCTTCGCCGGACTCCCACAGGTCGTCGTGTCCCACGGCCGTTGCCTCCGTCTGTTGACGATCGGATGATCTGCTTGTAACTCCCTCGGCGGACAGCCTAAAGCCCAGGTCACGGCCCTGGTGGCGGTTGGTCGGGTCACCCCCGTATGTCCGTTTTCGTCGCCCATCGCGCGCCCCCGGTCGTCCCGGCGCAGGATGGGAGGTCCCGGCGGCGAACCGTCGCCGGACGACGGAAGCGGAAAGGCCGGGGAACGGGAGGTCCGACGCCGTGGTGATCGCTATGGCAGACATCCGCGAATGGCGCGGCCACGTCGTGGTCGACGAGAAGAGCCACCGCATCGGCTCGCTGGAGTCCGTCTACGTGGAGACGGCCACCGACCAGCCGTTCTTCGCCACCGTCACGGTCGGCCTGGTGACCAAGCGCCGCCTGGTGTTCGTCCCGCTCGACGGGGCGGTCGTCGGGCCGGACTACGTCCGGGTGGCGTTCCCGAAGAACCAGGTCAAGCAGGCGCCGTCGATCGGCACCGACGACGTCCTGCCCGCCGAGGAGGAACCGGCCGTGTTCGCGCACTACGGGCTCCCGTACGAGACCGGCGCCGGTGGCGAGCGCCGCCTCGCCCGCCGCTGAGCACAGCCGCTGACCAAAGCCGCTGAACACCGCCGCTGAACCGCCGAAGGCCCCAGCGCCCCTCGCCCGCATCGCCCCGCCCGGGAATGGATACCCCGCCGGGTACAGTTGTCAGTCGACAGTCGATGCGAAAGGCGGCCCGGACATGCAGGTGGACGAGGAATCGGTCGGCGCGGTCCTGAACCGGCTGCGCCGTGCCCAGGGCCAGTTGGCCGGGGTGATCGCGATGATCGAGGCGGGCCGTGACTGCAAGGACGTGGTCACCCAGCTCGCGGCGGTCTCGCGCGCCCTGGACCGGGCCGGGTTCAAGATCGTGGCCAGCGGCATGCGCCAGTGCATGGCCGTCTCCGACGAGGACACCCCGCCGATGAGCGAGGCCGAGCTGGAGAAGCTGTTCCTCGCCCTGGCATAAGTCAGGAAGCCGAGGAGCGCAGAAGCCAAGAGGCACAGAGGCGCAGCAGCGCAGCAGCACAGGAGGGCCGCGACGGATCCCGTCGCGGCCCCCCGGCGTTTCCGGCCCTCCCAGCGCTCCCGGCGTTTCCGCCGAGGATTCCCGCCGCCCGCCACGGAGTTCCCGAACCGCCCGATGGGCCGTCACGCGCCGTTCACGTCCCGGTCGCTGACTTTCGGGTGAATGAGGGCCGCCCGCAGTTGTACAGCCAACTGCCGGGCCCTCCCTCCCCAGCCTCCGTGACCAGCCGCGCGCGGACCCGGCGCCGACCCCCGGCGGACCGGGCCCCGGGCGGCGGACAGGACAACCGTGGCCGCAGGCAGCGCCCTGACCCTCACCTCCTCCGCCAACCCCACCGAAGGCGACCGGCTCACCTTCCACTGGACGACCGACGCCCCCGACGCCAAGAACTGGGTCGGCGTCTACGACGGCGGCCGCCAGCCCGGCAACGGCAGCTCTCTCGTCTGGAAGTACGTCCCGGGCACCTCCGGCGACCTCCAGCTCGACACCTCCGCGCTGACCGGCGGCCCGTACACCGCCTACCTGCTCGCCAAGGACGGCTACGGCGTCCTCGCCCAGACGGCCCCGTTCAGCTTCCGCGCCAAGCCGGCCGTCGTCCGCCCGCACAGCGCCGTGGACGCCCTCACCACCGCGCCCGTCGCCCCCGGCGCGGCGGTCTCCGTCAAGCTCGGCGGCCTCTGGTCCCGCCCGGCCGGCAACCCGGCGGGGAGCGCCGCCTTCCGCAAGGTCAGCGGGCCGTCCTGGCTGAACGTCACCGCCGACGGCACGCTCACCGGCACCGCGCCCGCGGCGGGCAAGAGCCCCGAGGTGGCCGTCGTCGGCGTCAAGGACAGCGCGGGTGCCGTCGACACCGTCACCGTCCTCATCCCCGTGGTCGACCCCGCCGCGCCGCCGCGCCTCAAGGCCGCCAGCTGGAACCTGCACGACGCCGGCGCCGGGTACACCGACGCCCTGGAGAAGCAGCTGCGCGTCGTCCTCACCCAGGGCCTGGACGTGCTCGCCCTCCAGGAGACCGCTGGTGAGCGGGCGAAGACCCTGGCCGACGCGCTCGGCTGGTACGCCTACCAGAGCCCCGGCAGCGTCGGCATCCTGAGCCGCTACCCGCTCGCCGACGTCACCCCGCCGACCGCCGACCTGCCCGCCGCCGGGGCCACCGTGCAGCTCCCCGGCGGCCGGGCCGTCCGGTTCTGGGCCGCGCACCTCGACGAGGCCGGCTACGGCCCGTACGCGCTCCAGGACGGTCGGACGGCCGCCCAGACGGAGGCGGCCGAGACCGCCTCGCTCCGCCTGAAGCAGGCCAAGGCCCTGGCCGCCGCAGTGCGCGCGGACATCGCCCGGCGGACCCCGGTGGTGCTCGCCGGCGCCCTCTCCTCGCCGTCCCACCTGGACTGGACGGCCGCCACCGCCGCCGCGCACGGCGGCGTCGGGGTGCTCAACTGGCCCGTCGGCGTGGCCCTTCAGGGCGCGGGGCTGACCGACACCTTCCGCGAGGAGCACCGCGACCCGGTCAAGTTCCCGGGCGCGACCTGGTCGCCGACCCGCAAGCAGCGCGGCGCCAAGCCCGAGCCGCAGGACCGCATCGACTACGTCCAGTACGCGGGCCCGCTGAAGCTGGTCGAGGCGCACACCCTGGTCGCCGACTGGCCGCAGCCCGAGCCGAACACCGCCGCCAACGAGTGGCCCTCCGACACCGCCGCCGCCGTCGCCACTTTCCAGCTCTGAGAGGCCAGTTCGTGATGTCCGAGCTCTCCCGCCGCACCTTCGTCGGCGCCACCGCGGCCGTCGGCGCCACCGCCCTGACCGGATTGGGCGCCGCCCCCGCCGAGGCCGCCCCCGCCGCCGCCCCTGCCGCCTCCGAGCGGCTGACGGGCACCATCAAGGACGTCAAGCACGTCGTCGTGCTGATGCAGGAGAACCGCAGCTTCGACCACTACTTCGGCACGCTCAGCGGCGTCCGCGGCTTCGGCGACAAGCAGGCGCTCCAATTCCCGGACGGCGCCGACGTGTTCCGCCAGCCGGACAGCCGCCGCAGCGACGGCGGAGCCATGCTGCCGTACCGGATGGACACCTCGAAGTACAACGCGCAGAACGCCGGCGGCCTGCCCCACGACTGGGCGACCGGCCACCAGGCGATCAACAACGGCGCGATGAACAAGTGGATCGCCGCCAAGGGCGAGCGCACCATGGGCTACTTCACCCGGGACGACATCCCCTACCAGTACGCCCTGGCCGACGCGTTCACCCTCTGCGACGCCTACTTCACCTCCCTCGCCGGCCCGACCGACCCCAACCGGCTCTACCTCTGGACGGGCACCTCCGGCCCCGGCCGCGACGGCACCACCGGGCCCTGGATCGACAACACCCCGGTCACCGACAACCCCGTCGCCGACTGGACCACCTACGCCGAGCGCCTGGAGCAGGCCGGCGTCAGCTGGCGGGTCTACCACAACCCCAGCAAGGACGACCGCACCGGCGACTACGACGACAACGCCCTCTCCTACTTCAAGCAGTTCCACAACTTCCCGCCCACCGACCCGCGTTACATCAACGCGATGACCAAGTTCGACCCGGCCGCCTTCGACCGCCACTGCAAGGACGGCACCCTGCCGACCATCTCCTGGCTGGTCGCCCCCTACCTCTTCTCCGAGCACCCGGAGGCCGGCCCGGCGTACGGGGCGCACTGGGTCAACCAGGCCCTCCAGTCGCTGATGTCCAACCCGGCGGTGTGGGAGCACACCGTCTTCCTGGTCATGTACGACGAGAACGACGGCTACTTCGACCACATGGTCCCGCCCACCCCCGAGCCCGGCACTCCCGAGGAGTTCACCCAGGGCCGCGCCATCGGCCTCGGCAACCGCGTCCCGCTGTGGGTCGTCTCGCCCTGGTCGCGCGGCGGTTGGGTCAACTCCCAGGTCTTCGACCACACTTCCGTGCTGCGCTTCATGGAGCTGGTCACGGGCGTCGCCGAGCCGAACATCTCGGCCTGGCGCCGGTCCGTCTGCGGCGACCTCACCAGCTGCTTCGACTTCGCCGCGCCGAACCCGTCCGTCCCGGCGCTGCCCGACACCACCGCCCTGATGGCCAGGGCCGACGCGGGCACCAAGCTGCCCGGCGTCGCCCTCCCGGCGGTCGGAGCCCAGTCGATGCCCGTCCAGGAGCGCGGCGAGCGCCCGCACCGCCCGCTGCCCTACCAGCCGTGGGCCGACGTGGAGGTGGACCGCAAGACCGGCAAGGTCACCTGCACGATGAGCAACGACGGTTCGGTGGCCTTCCCGTACACCGTCTACCCGAACATCGCGCTGCCCTTCGCGGGCACCCCGTACACCGTCGCCCCCGGCGCCACCGCCCGGTACGTCTGGGACGCCGCCACCACCAACGGCCGCTACGACTTCACCGTCCACGGCCCGGACGGCTTCGTCCGCCGCTTCGCCGGCACCGTGGTTCGGGACGGGCAGGACGGCCAGAACGACATCGGCGTGCCGATCGTCACCGCCGACCTGCACGGCAGCGTGCGGCTCACCTTGCAGGTGGCCAACGACGGCATGACCGACGTCTCCTTCACCGCCGCCCCCAACGACTTCGCCGGCACCGCGCAGACCGTCCGGGTCAAGCCCGGGCAGCAGGTGAACCTGTCCTGGCCGCTGGACAAGCAGGGCCGCTACGACGTCGTCGTCACCGCCCACACCGGCCTGCGCTTCGTGCAGCGCTACGCGGGCTGGGTGCACTGACCCGGTAGCGGGCGGGCCGCGGGCCGGGGGCGCCGAACCGGTGACCCCCGGCCGTGGCTCGGCCGTCCGGGCGGGGCCCGGGGCTACCGTCGGGCGCATGCAGAAGATCACCACCTTCCTCTGGTTCGACGACCAGGCCGAAGCGGCCGCCACCTTCTACACCTCCCTCTTCCCCAACTCCCGCATCACGCAGGTCACCCGCTACCCCGAGACCGGCCCCGGCGGAGCCGGCTCGGTCATGACCGTCGCCTTCGAACTCGCCGGGCGGGAGTACGCGGCCCTCAACGGCGGCCCCGAGTTCCACTTCACCGAGGCCATGTCGCTGCAGGTGGAATGCGAGGATCAGCAGGAGGTCGACGAGCTCTGGGCCGAGCTCACCGCCGACGGCGGCCAGGCGGGCCCGTGCGGCTGGCTCAAGGACCGCTTCGGCCTCTCCTGGCAGATCACCCCGCGCGTCCTGCTCGACCTGATCGCCGACGAGGACCGGGCCAAGGCCGGCCGGGTGATGGCGACGATGATGCGGATGCAGAAGATCGAGGTCCAGCCGCTGCTCGACGCGGCCAGGGGCTGACGCGATGGCCGCGCCCGCCTTCCGCAGCACCCTCTACCTGCGCGCCACCCCCGAGCGGGTCTGGCACGCCCTCACCAATGCCGACGAGTCCGGCCTCTACTGGGGCCACCGCAACGTCTCCACCTGGCTGCCCGGCGCGCCCTGGGAGCACCAGCGGGCCGACGGCTCCGGGACGGCCGACGTGATCGGCGTCGTCGAGGCCGTCGACCGCCCGCACCGGCTGGTCACCACCTGGGCGGGGCCCGGGGAACGACGCCCGGGCGGCCCCTCCCGGGTCACCTTCGAGCTCCGGGGCTGGCACGACCTCACCCGGCTCACCGTCACCCACGACCAGCTGGCCGACGAGGCCGAGCGGGCGGACGTCGAGCAGGGCTGGTCGGCGGTGCTGTCCAACCTGAAGACCTACCTGGAGACCGGCCACCCGCTCCCGCAGGAACCCTGGTCGATGCCCTGAGCCCCCTGAGCCCCCTGAGCCCCCCGACCCCCCGGAGTCCGACGCAGGGTCAGCGCCCGGCCCGCACCGCCGGGCGCGCCCGCTCGCCCCGGACGAACCGGCGCAGCCCGGCGAACCGCGAGAACCGCTCCCGGCTCGCCACCGAGGCCCGGTCCAGCTCCTCCATCAGCCGCCGGCTGCGGTGCTCCAGGTCCAGTTCGTCCAGGATCCGGTCCACCTCGGCCAGTATCGAACCGTGCAACTGCCACGCCTCCGGGTGCTCCCGCACCTTCTGCAGCAGCACCTGGGCGACGTTCTCCCGGCAGGTCCAGGCCGCGGCCAGCTCGGCGGTCAGCCGCCGCTCCGCCTCCTCGGCGCTGCGGCTCACCTGGGTGGTGACCAGCACCGCGAAGCTGACCATGGCCCCGCCGACGTGCGCCAGCAGTTCCTCCAGGCCCACCGCGACGTCCGGCGGGAACAGCCGCTCGCCGGGCGCGCGCCGCTTGGCCAGGTCGGTCAGCGAGCGCGCCAGCACCCGGATCACCACCACGCAGATCTCCAGGGTGTCCAGCCCGGTGCGCAGCACCAGCCGGGACAGCAGCCCGTCGTTGATCCGCGGATTGAGCCGCAGGCTGTCCTCCGCCTGGCGCAGTGCCACGTCCACGTCGGCGATGGCGTGGTCGAGCCGGCGGGCCTCGTGCAGCTGCTCGGCGGCCCGGGCGACCGGGGTCGGACGGCCCAGCTGCTCGGCGATGTCCAGCAGCAGCTGGCGGGCCCGCCGGGCGAGGTCCTCGATCGACTCCCCGGCGGTGTCCACCCAGACCGGCGGGGCGAACAGCAGGTTGAACAGCAGGCCGACGGCGGCGCCGATCAGCGTCTCCAGCACCCGGTCCCAGGCCTGCGAGGCGAGCCCGCTGACGCCGAGGATCAGCATGGCGCTGATCGCGACCTCCTGGACGAACTCCTCGACCCGGACGAACCGGCCGACGACCAGCGAGGCCAGGATGATCAGCCCGAGGCTCCACCAGGAGAGCCCCACCACGGCGCTGAAACCGGTCGCGATCAGCACGCCGACCACCACCGAGTTGACCCGGCGGATGCTGGTCTTGAGCGTCGAGTAGACGGTGACCTGCACCACCAGCAGCGCGGTGAGCGGGGCCGTCAGCGGGGCCGGCTCATTGCTGAGTCGGGTGGCCACCGCGAAGGCGAGGGTGGCGGCCACGGTGGCCCGTACGGTCTGGACGACGAAGGGTTCTCGGGCGCCGCGGCGGATCAGGGCCGTGAGGGACTCCGGGAGAAGGGCCATGTCGCCCTTCTTTCCCTGTGGCAGCCCTTCACACCGCCGAGCCGCCCGACCGGCACCCGTATGCCCGGGCCTTGACCCGGGCCAGGGTCACGGCGGCGGGATACGGCCTACCGCGGGTCCTGACGGTTCAGCCGCAGCTTCCAGGGCGCCAGCGCCGACTCGACCTGCACCCCGATGCTCATCTTCGACGCGCCCTCGATCCGCTCCTCGAAGCGGATCGGCACCTCGCGGATCGTCAGGCCGCGCTGGACGACCCGGTAGTTCATCTCGACCTGGAACGAGTACCCGCTGCTCTGCACGGTCGGCAGGTCGATCGCCCGCAGGGTGCTCGCCCGCCAGGCCTTGAAACCGGCGGTGGCGTCCCGGACGCCCAGGCCGAGGATGGTGTTGACGTAGAGGTTGGCCCACGCGGACAGGGCCTTGCGGTGCCAGGGCCACTCCGCGGCGGTCGAACCGCCGGGCACGTAGCGGGAGCCGAGCACCACGGCGGTGTCGTCGGCCAGCAGGGCCTGGACCATCGCGGGTATCGCCGAGGCCGGGTGCGAGAGGTCGGCGTCCATCTGGACCACGACGTCGGCGTCCTCGTCCAGGGCCCGGGCCATGCCGGCCAGGTAGGCGCGGCCGAGGCCGTCCTTCTCGGTGCGGTGCAGCACGCCCACGGTGCCGCCAGACTCCGCGGCGAGCTTGTCGGCGATCTCGCCGGTGCCGTCCGGCGAGTTGTCGTCGACCACCAGCAGGTGCAGGCCCGGTACCGGGAGGTCCGCGAGAAGACCCGCGAGGACCGGAAGGTTCTCCCGTTCGTTGTACGTGGGGACGACGACAACGACCTTCGGGGAGGCCTCGACCATGTTCTGTTTCCCTCGTGCCCTTTCCGGCCGGCACCCGTGCCACGCCGGACGGTTGTCCTTGACGACCTGCGGTGGATGAGACCGTGCGAGTGTATCGGTGCGGCGGACGGTTCCTCGCCCCGGGTGACGGGCTGGGCACGGCCGGCCACGGCCCGGAAATCCGTTCGACCGCGATGCGTGCCCGGGGCGCCGCGTCACCGCCCCGATCCGTCGTTCCGGGAAATTTCTTCGACGGCCCCTCGCAGACGGTCCCTCGCAGCTCCCGGCGGGCTACGCCCCGCCGTAGACGGTCGCGAGGTTGTCCCGGGCCGGGTGGGTCAGGCCGGCCGGGCCGGCGGCGAAGGTGCGCAGGACGTTCTCGGTGACCCGGCGGACCAGGTCCCCGGCCCGGGCGTCGATCCCGTGGTCGGCGCTGCCGCCCCCGGGCCCGTGCGCGTCCAGGGCCTCCACCCAGCGCATCGTCCCGGAGGCGAACACCCCGGCGCCGCCCGGCACGGTGTAGTACGCGGTGTCGGAGTGCGAGCGGCGGCCCTCGCAGACCACGGGGGAGTGCGCGATCACCTCGATCGGACGCGGGGTGGGGAAGGCGGTGTCCACCCGGTCGTACTCGACGCCGACCAGGTGCGGGAACGACGCCCCGGCGGCGACGCCGGTGCCCTCGAACGCCCAGTGCTCCGGCGAGCCGACCACGTACGGGGCGTCCACCGGGTAGCCGTCGTAGATCACGCCGAGCATCGAGCTCTCCGGGTCGGCGCCCGGGCCGGCCCGGAAGTCGGTGGTCGCCGGGGCGCCGGCCTGGTGCCCCGGGTCCTGCGCCCACGCGTCCTTGTAGCAGACCACCGTCCGGTCCGGGCCCAGCTCCGAGGGCTCGAAGCGGACCCGGCGGAAGCAGCAATTGGCGCCCAGGACCGCCAGGTTGGTGCCGGCGTCCCGGGCCGCGACCACCTGGGCGCGCTGCTCGGGGGACCAGTACTCGTCGTGGCCGAGCGAGAGGACGGCGCTCGCGCCGTGCAGCAGCCCGGGCTCGCGGGCCACGTCGATCCCGGTGGTGTAGGCGAGCGGCAGCCCGAGCCGCTCGGCGAGCGCGACCAGTGGCGCCTCGTACACCAGGAACAGCCCGGCGCCGTGGTCGTAGTCGTAGGGCCGATCGAAGACCACCCGCAGCGAGCGGGTGGCCAGACCGCCGGTGGGGCCGTTGTAGAGGCTGTACCCGCCCCACCCGTTGTACGCCTGCCAGGTGGCGGGGGCGCTCATCACCACCGTCCGCCCGGCGGTGGCGGCGGAGCGGACGGTGAGCGGGACGTAGCGCTGGCCGGAGCCGTCCTCGGCGTCCAGGCGCAGCAGGTAGGCGCCCTCGGGCCAGCCGGTGGTGTCCACGGCGAGGGTGCGCTGCCAGCCGGTCAGCACGGTCCTGGTCGCGGGGTCCACGTGCGGGGCGGGCTGCCGGCCGCCCGGGACGTGCTCGCGGCGCCAGACCAGGCGGGCGCGGGCGCCGTCGTACCAGCCGGTGCGGTAGGCGGAGACGGTGAAGGCGGCGGCCGGGGTGGAGACGTGCAGGCCGAACTGCTCACCGGGCAGCACGCTGACCCGGTCGGCGAAGCCCTCGATGGCGTCGGCGGGGCCGGGGTCGGTGATCTCCCAGTCGGGCGCGCCGGGAAGGGACTGCTCCGGCGGGACGTCCACGTGCTGGGCGTCAGCGGTCGGGGCGGGGTCGTCGGCGGAGGGGCGCGGGGCAGGGCCGTCGGACGAGGAGTGCGGGGCGGGGTCCGGGCGGCGGGTGCCGCAGGAGGCGGTGGCCGCCGCCAGCAGGCCCAGGCCCAGAATCCCCCGCCGACTCGGTTCCGCCACCGCTGCCTCCCTGGTGTCCGTCCTCGGCAAACCTGCACACATCGGTCGATCGCGCGGACATCCTCGCCCGTTCCGAGCAGCAGGTGCGGCCCGCCGCGCCGGGACGACCAGCACGGCGGGGCGCCGCCCGCCACCGCTGAGGGCCGTCCGGGGCACCGCTGGCGTGTCCGGACGCGCTGCTCCCCGGCGGCACCGATCCGGTCCCCTAGCCTGACCAGGCCCGCCGTCCGGCGGCCTTTGGGGGGCCGGAGCCGAGCGCGGCCGGCCGACTCGTGGACAGGGGTGCACGTGGTGTCGTCGGATTCGGCCGATCCGGGGGTGACGCCCGCGACCCGCGGCGCGAGGTTCCGGGCGTGGATGCTGGAAGGCCTGTCGGACATGGCCAAGCAGCACCCCGGCCCGCACGCCGAGGCGCCGCACGTCAAGGGCCAGCGCTGGTGGCGGGTGATGTGCCTGACCGGCCTGGACTACTTCTCCACGCTCGGCTACCAGCCCGGCATCGCCGCCCTCGCCGCCGGCCTGCTCTCGCCGCTGGCGACCATCGTGCTGGTGATCGTCACCCTGCTCGGCGCCCTGCCCGTCTACCGGCGGGTCGCCCAGGAGAGCCCGCACGGCCAGGGCTCGATCGCGATGCTGGAGCGGCTGCTGTCGTTCTGGCAGGGCAAGCTCTTCGTTCTCACGCTGCTCGGCTTCGCGGCCACCGACTTCATGATCACCATCACCCTGTCGGCCGCCGACGCGACCGCGCACCTGGTGGAGAACCCGCATCTGCACAGCGTGCTGACCGGCAAGCAGGTGACGATCACCCTCATCATGGTGGCCCTGCTCGGCGGGGTCTTCCTCAAGGGCTTCAGCGAGGCGATCGGCATCGCCGTCGTCCTGGTCGCGGTCTACCTCGCGCTGAACGTCGTGGTGGTGACCAACGGACTCTGGCACGTGCTGAAGGCCCCGCACGTCGTCGGCGACTGGACCGACGCGCTCACCGCCGAGCACGGCAACGTGATCGCGATGATCGGCGTCGCACTGATCGTCTTCCCGAAGCTCGCGCTCGGCCTGTCCGGCTTCGAGACCGGCGTCGCCGTGATGCCGCACATCGAGGGCGACCCGGACGACACCGAGGAGAAGCCCACCGGCCGGATCCGCGGCGCCCGCAAGCTGCTCACCACCGCGGCCGCGATCATGAGCTGCTTCCTGATCACCACCAGCCTCATCACCACTCTGCTGATCCCGGCGGACGCCTTCAAGGCCGGCGGCCAGGCCAACGGACGGGCGCTCGCCTACCTCGCCCACCAGAACCTCGGCAACACCTTCGGCAGCGTCTACGACCTGTCCACGATCGCCATCCTCTGGTTCGCCGGCGCCTCCGCGATGGCCGGACTGCTCAACCTGATGCCGCGCTACCTGCCCCGCTACGGCATGGCCCCGCACTGGGCCCGCGCGGTGCGCCCCACCGTGATCGTCCTCACCCTGATCGCCTTCCTGGTCACCTGGCTGTTCGACGCCAACGTGGACGCCCAGGGCGGCGCGTACGCGACCGGCGTGCTGGTGCTGATCAGTTCGGCCGCCATCGCCGTCACCATCGCCGCCCACAAGTCCGGGCAGCGCCGCAGGACGGTCGGCTTCGCCGTGATCGCCGGGGTCTTCCTCTACACCACGGCCGTGAACATCGCCGAGCGGCCGGACGGCGTCAAGATCGGCGGCTGCTTCATCGCCGGCATCATGCTGGTCTCCTTCCTCTCCCGGCTCAAGCGGGCCTTCGAACTGCGCGTCACCGACGTGGTGCTCGACGCCGTCGCGGAACGCTTCGTCCGGGACTACATGCACCGCCCGCTGCGGCTGATCGCCAACGAGCCGAACAGCCGGGACCTCGCCGAGTACCGCGACAAGATCCGCCAGATCCGCGCCGACAACGACATCCCGGTCGAGGACGACCTGGTGTTCGTGGAGGTCACGGTGCTCGACCCGTCCGACTTCGAGGCCGAACTGACCGTGCGCGGCGAGGTGCTGCACGACCGCTACCGGGTGCTGACGCTGCAGAGCTCCAGCGTGCCGAACGCGCTGGCCGCCCTGCTGCTGCGGGTGCGGGACCTCACCGGGCAGCAGCCGCACATCTACTTCGAGTGGACCGAGGGCAACCCCTTCGCCCAGTTCCTCAGGTTCTTCCTGTTCGGCCAGGGCGAGATCGCCCCCGTCACCCGCGAAGTCCTGCGCGAGGCCGAACCGGACCGCAGCCGCCGCCCGGCCGTCCACGTCGGCTGACGGCACCTCCCCGCCGAACGGGTCGACCGTCTCCGCCTCTGCTCAGTGGCAGTCCAGGTCAGTGGCAGTCCGGGTCGTCCGGGTCAGCGGCTCGGGTGGGACTTGCTCCAGGCCGGGGCGACGAAGGCCACCAAGGCGACGGCGAAGCCGAGTTGGAGAAGGTGCCGGATCCAGTCGATGCCCGAGGTGTGGCGGACGCCGATCCATCCGGAGACGGCGTTGCCGAGCCAGGCCCCGGCGGCGCCGAGCAGCATCGTCAGCCACCAGGGGATCGACTGCGGCCCGCGCAGGATCAGCTTGGCCAATACGCCCAGCACGAAGCCGATGAGCAGAATCCACAGGAGCTGGAACATCGCAGTCCACCTTCCGGGCGCCGCCGGACTGACACCGGCGCGCCGAATCGCCGAGACGCGGTTCGTCCCATGATCGCCCGGATCGGCCGAACGGGCACGTCGGGAGCTTCTACGGCTCCGGCCGCACCTGCTCGGTCCTGAGCTTCACCGAGGACTCCTGGCGGCCGGCTCTCAACGCTCCAGTGCCGCCTCGACGGCCTCGCGGACGTCCGGGTGCGGGTCGTTCGCGAGGCCGTCGAGCAGGGCGGCGACACCCGGGGTGGACCAGCCGGCGACGGCCCACACCAGTTCCTCGCGCACGGTCGGGTCCGGGTGGGCGGCCAGCCGGGCGAGGCGGTCCAGTGGGCCGCGGCGGCGGCGCCCGAAGCTCTGCAGGGCGGCGAGCAGTTCGGCGGGGTCGCCCGGCTCGCCGGCGGCCTCGATCCGGGCGAGCAGGACGGGCACGGGCGGCGGCGGGGCGTCCAACGGGTGCTGGTGGCGCTCGCGCAGTCGACGGCTGCCGTACCCGCCGACGGGCTGGCAGCCCATGCAGGGACAAGGCCGGGTGCCGTGGGCGTTCGGCTGGTAGCGCCAGCCGGAGACCTGCGGCACGCCGCGGATCCGGTGGACCTCGCGGGCGCCCACCGCGCGCGGCACGAACACCTCCCAGCCGCGCGGGTCCGCCAGTTCGGCGATCCGCCGCACCGCCTCGGCGGCGGGTACCCGCTGCTGGGCGTCCCTCGCGCGGTCCCGGTAGTGCCCGGCCAGCACCTGCTGCGTGTCGTCCAGCCGGAGGTGCACCGCGACCAGCGAGCCCCCGGTGCCGAACCGGGCCAGTTCGCGCAGCCACTGGTGGGTCAGCGGGTACGAGGGCAGTACCGGGAAGCAGTACAGCCCGCGCACCCCGCCCTGCCCCCGGCTGTCGGCCCGGATCCCGGCGCGGCGGATCCGCGGCGAGTTCGCCGCGGCGGTCAGGTGCACGAACATCGCCATGGCCCGGGATGCTAGCGGCTGGCCGACCGCGGGCCCATCGGATTTCCTCGGGAGGCGGGGCAGGAGGCGTCAGGCGGTCCCCGTGCGGCGGGTGATCAGTGCGGCGAGGCCGTCCAGGATGCGGTCCAGGCCGAAGTCCAGGGCCTGGTCGCGCCCGTCCTCGCCGGTCATGGCGGCGGCCAGGGCGGGGTAGCGGTCGGCGTGCTGGTGCACCAGCGTGCCGAGGGCGGTGAGGAGTTCGGCTTCGGGGGAGCCGTCGGGCCCGGCGGCGCGGGACTGCTGGGCGATGCTGCGGACGTGTCCGGCGAGCAGGACGGCGGCGTCCATCCGCTCGGGGCCGGTCAGTCCGTGGCCGTCGAGGGCGGTCACCACCCGTTCCAGCCAGGTGAGTTCCTTCGGGCCCATCACCCGGGGGCCGACGGTGGCGTCGAGCAGCCACGGGTGGCGGCCGAACGAATCGGTCAAGTGGTGCGCCCAGGACGTGAGTTGACCACGCCAGTCGTGGGCGTGCCGGTCCTGCGGGGGCTCGCCGACGGCGGCCTCGACCATCAGGGCGACGAGTTCGGCCTTGCCGGGCACGTAGCGGTAGAGCGACATCTTGGTGAAGTCGAGCAGCCCGGCGACCTTCTGCATCGAGACCGCGCCCAGGCCTTCGGCGTCCGCGATCTCGACGCCCGCCGCCGTGATCCGCTCCAGGCTGAGGGCCGGTTTCGGCCCGCGGGTGGGCTTGGCCGGGGGGCCCCAGAGCAGCCGCACCATGTCGTTCGCCGCCTCGCTCACATTCCGCTCCCGTTCTGGGGGTTGCTCGTCCGACCTAACTGCGTCTACCGTACACAGCAGCAAACAGTATCCACCGGACACAGTTTCTCGATCCTCTCGGACGGAGTGGTTTCCCATGAGCACCAAGGTCCTGATCTCGGGCGCGAGCATCGCCGGCCCCGCCCTGGCCCACTGGCTCAGCCGGTACGGCTTCGAGGTCACCGTCGTCGAACTCGCCCCGGCGCTGCGCGGCGGCGGCCAGAACGTCGACTTCCGCGGCCGCACCCACCTGACGGTGCTGGAGCGGATGGGCGTCCTCGACGAACTGCGCGCGCTCGACACCGGCGGCAGCCCGATGACCTTCCTCGGCGCCGACGGCCGCCGACTCCTGCACCTGCCCGCCGAGTTCGCGGGCGGCGAACTGGAGATCCCGCGCGGCGAACTCGCCCAGCTGCTGTACCGGCACAGCTGCGCCCGCGCCGAGTACGTCTTCGGCGACTCCATCACCGCCCTGGAGGAGACCCCGAGCGGCGTGCGGGCCGCCTTCCGGCACGGCGCGCCGCGCGAGTTCGACCTGGTGATCGGCGCCGACGGGCTGCACTCCAACGTCCGCCGGCTCGCCTTCGGCCCCGAGCAGCGCTACGTCCGCCACCTCGGCTACTACGCGGCCACCTGGCAGTTCCCCAACGACCTCGGCCTGCCGCCCGGTTCGGTCGGCCTCAACGTCCCCGGCCGGCTCGCCTCGATCGGCGCCGACCACCGCGACCCGGCCCGCGCGGGCGCCTTCTGCCTCTTCGCCTCGCCCGAACTGCGCTACGACCGCCACGACCAGGAGCAGCAGAAGGCCCTGGTGCGGGACGCCTTCGCGGGCCTGGGCTGGGAGGTGCCGCGCCTGCTGGAGAGCCTGCGGCACGCCCCCGAGCTCTACTTCGACTCGATCAGCCGCGCCGACGTCCCCACCTGGTCCAGCGGCCGGATCGCCCTGCTCGGCGACGCGGCCTGCGGCGCCACCATCGGCGGCATGGGCACCGGCACCGCCGTGGTGGCCGCGTACGTCCTGGCCGGCGAACTGGCCCGCGCCCGCGGCGACCACCGCACCGCCTTCGCCCGGTACGAGCAACTGCTGCGCGGCTACGCCCAGGGCTGCCAGAAGGGCGGGGACCGCACCGGCCCGTTCCTGGCGCCGCGCACCGCCACCGGCCTGCGCGTGCGCAACGGGCTGCTGAACCGGCGCTGGGTGCTGAACCGGATGCTGGAGCTCGGGAAGCAGGTCTCCAGCGTCGAGCTGCCGGACTACGAGCTGCCGAAGGGTGGGCTGCCGGACTACGAGCCGCTGGAGAGCGAGCTGCCGGAGAGCGAGCTGCCGGAGAGCGAGCTGCCGAAGTGCGCGCGCGAGTCGGCCGGTCGGTTCAGTGCGGCGGGCTGATCCGGGCGCCGCCGTCCAGGGCCGCCTCCACCTGGACGGCCGCCCGGGCCGGGCGCTCGACGGCCAGCGTGTGGTCCGGGGCGGGCCGGTCGGCGGACCAGTCCGGGCCCTTGACGGCGAGCCGGGTGACCCGCCGGCTGCCCGCCGCGAGCAGGAACTCCGCCCCCTGCGGGGAGCGCCACCAGGCCCAGCCGACGACGTCCTGCTCGAACCGGCTGCACGCCCGCCCCGGGCCGCCGCCGGTGCGCTGCGGGCCGCGGGCGGTCGGCAGCAGGACGGCGGTGGCGGCGCTGCCCTCGCCGGTCCATCGGTCGGCGCGCAGGCAGACCCAGGACGCCGAGCCCGCGTTCTGCGGCAGCGGCTGCACCGCGAAGGCCCACAGGTTGAGCTGCTTGACGCCCGGCGTGCCGTCCGGGACGGCGCAGCCCGCGCGGGCCCAGGCCAGCAGCGCGTCCTGGCCGGTGGCCTCGCGCGGCTCGCGGGCCGGCTGGGTGCGGTCCGGTGGCGGGGAGTAGGTGAGGTGCGCGGGGACGAGCCCGCCGAGGTCGGTCAGCAGGAAGGCGTGCTTCTCGGCGATGGCGGGGGAGGAATGCAGCTGGAGCACCGTGGCGCCGTGGCAGTCCGCGAGCCCACCGCCCGGGACCGCCGCCGTGACCCCGTCAGGGTGGTCCAACGGCCGTGCAGGGGAGTCGGGTTGGTCGATCCGGCGGGTCTCGGCGGCGTCCACCCAGGGGGCCAGCAGATAGCGCACGGCGGTGCCCTGGCGGCGCAGCACCACCGCGCCCGCCGTGGTCACGTCCGAGTCGTCGGCCCGGGCGAGGTCCAGGCCGCCGTCGCGCCCGTCGGTGTAGCGGGCGAGCCGCCGGCCGTCGAACAGCACCACCACGGCGGCGCCGTCGACCGTCCCGGCGAACAGCAGGGCGGGCGGGGCGACGGGCGGCGTGGCGTCCACACCCGGCTCGGCGCGGGTCTGCGGGCCCGGCTGCTCCCAGGCGGCCAGGGCGCGGCCGAGCAGCGCGCCGTCGTCGCGGCGGTCGCCGCGGGCGGGCCAGGCGGTGAAGTCGACCCGCGCGGTGTGCTGCCACCGGTCCGGCTCGACCCGGGTCAGGCGGGCCGGGTCGGCCGCGGTGCCGGACGGGGCGGGCGCGGGGCGGGCCGCGGGCGCGGCCGGGCCGGAGTCGGCCACCACGGCCGCCGTCGTGCTGAGTCCGAGCAGGCCGACCAGCAGCACGGCGCCCCACGTCCGGCGGCGGCGCAGCAGGTCGGTGGGCTGGACCCGCACCGCGCACGGGTCGAAGGCCGGCGGCTCCGGGTCCGCCCCGCCGGTCACACCGGCCGCCGCAGCGACGGCCTCCTCGGGGCGCTCGACCCCGGCCTGTCGCAGCGCCCCGGCCGCCTGCTCCGGCGTCAGCCCCTCCACCGCGCGCAGGGCGAAGGCCGCCCGGGCGGGGGCGTCGAGCGCCGCGAGCGCGTGGTCCAGCGCCGCGTCCTCCTCGCCGCCGTGCGGGGTGAACAGCCGCAGTCCCCAGGTCCGGGGAGCGGGCAGCCGCCGCGCGGGGTGCGGCCGCAGCGCTGCGCGCAGCACCCGCAGGCGCAGCGCGGCGTACACCGGGTCCTCGTCCGCCGCCGGCGGACCGGCCGGGCGGGTCCAGCGGGAGGGCAGGGCGCGCTGGACGGTCGCGTGCGCGGCCAGCACCCGGCTGTGTCGGTCCCGGTCGGCGGGCAGCGCGAGGTACGCCAGCCGGGCCAGCCTGCGGTAGTGGCGCACCAGCGCGGCCTCGGCCTGGGCCACCGGGCGCGCCGCGGCGCCCTGCGCCGGCGATGCCGCGCCCATCGTCCGTCCTGCCAACGGGCCCTCCCCGGATGCCGTGCGTGCTGTCGTGGTGGACGGTCCAACGAGTCGATCATGTGATGGTTGCGCCGTCCGGGTCGCCGGGTCGGTGCGTTGCTGGTTTCGGCGAGGCGGCGGGTGGGCGGCGGTTCGGCACGGTGTCGGATCCGCGTTCGGCGGGCGGGCCCAAGGTCCCGCCCGTTCAGCCCCTTGGCCCCTGGCGGCCCGTGCCGCCGGGCGCGATGCTGCCGGTACCGGCCGGGACGATCCGCGCCCGGCCGCAAGAGTGTCGTGGACGAGGTGAACCGGCGTGCGGCATGCCACCGTCGAATCAGTGATGACCAGCCCCGTGGTCCGGGTCGCGCCCGAGACCGGCTTCCGGGAGATCGTCGCGCTGCTGACCGAGTACGACATCACCGGGGTGCCGGTGGTGGACGCGCAGGGGCGGCCGCTCGGGATCGTCTCCGAGGCCGACCTGCTGCGCACGCTGGCCGCGCAGGAGGATCCGGGCGCGCTGCTGCCCGCCCCCGAGGCGGCGCCGGCCGGCCCGGGCGGTGCCGTGACCGCGGCCGACCTGATGACCGGGCAGCCGGTCTGCACGACGCCCGGGACCAGCGTGGTCGCGGCGGCCCGGCTGATGAGCCGGCACGGGCTGAAGCGGCTGCCGGTGCTGGACGAGGACGGACGGGTGACCGGCATGGTCAGTCGCGGGGACCTGCTGCGGGTGTTCCTGCGCGAGGACGTGGTGATCCGGCGGGAGATCGTCGAGGAGGTGCTCGGCCGGATCGACGGGGTGAGCCCGGCGGAGATCGGCGTCGAGGTCGATCAGGGCCGGGTGGTGCTCAGCGGTACGGTGCCCGAGCCGTACCTGGTCCCGATCGTGCTCAACCTGTGCCGCTCGGTGGACGGCGTGGTCTCGGTCACCGACCGGCTCGGTGCGGGCGGGGCGGCCGCTCCGGTGGGCTGATCCGTCGATCCTGCGATCCGACCGCTGTGCGCCGCCCCGGCCCGGGCGGTTCGCTTCGCATACTGCGGAGCGTATCGGGTAACTCACCCTGTGTGCCCGGCGGGTCGAACTGCCGGGGCGGCGGAGCACAGGGGAGGCGGCCGTGGCGGTCGTATTCGACGCGGACTTCACTTCGACCAGACAGTGGACTGCCGGGCGCACCAGTGCCTACCCCCGGATGGGGCCGACCAACCGGAGCGACCACAAGCTCGACTACCTCGGCCGCGGCTACTGCCCGGGCGGCGTGTTCAGCGCCACCCGGCGGCTCGTCGGCGGGCTCTGGACGTGCAACCTGCTCACCACCGAGGGCAGTCCGGACGGCTTCCAGGCCCGCACCGGCGACCAGCTGTCGGCACGCATCACGCTGCCCGTCGGGCTGGGTGCCTGGCCGGCCGTCTGGACCTGGCGGGACGGCGGCAACGAGGTCGACCTCTTCGAGTACCACCCCGACCACCCTGACCTGTTGGAGTTCTCCAACCACGTCCGGGGCGGGTACCGGTACTGGCACGGCGCCGGCTCGGGGATCGCGCCCGGGTCGACCTTCGACCTGCGGGTCGTGCTCGGCGCGAACTCGGTGGACTGGTACGTCGAGGACGAGCTGGTCTACGCGGACCTGCACGGGGTCGGTCCCGGCTGGCAGGCGTACCTGATCGTCAACCTGTCGGTCGCGGACGGCACGTACCACGACCGGCCGCCGCTGCAGGGGCCGGACCGGCTCAGCTGGGTCTGCCACAGCCTTCAGGTCGAGCGCTGAGCGTCCCGCCTCACGGGGCGAAGGTGGCGGTGACCGGGCCGCGCGGGCCGGAGCGCTGGAACCAGACCGTCCGACGGTGCGCGCCGATGTGCGCGGGGTGGGCCACGTACAGGTCGTCGCGCGGGGCGCGTTCGTTGCCGGGGGCCAGGGCCGCGTCCACGGCGCGCGCGGCGATGGCGTGCAGCAGGGCGGTGGCGGTCGCTTCGGCCGCGGGCGGTGCGATGGCGAGCGCGGTGAGTTCGGCCCAGAGCGCGGTGGAGACGTAGCTGATCGGGGAGTGGCCGAGCGCGGGATGGGGGCGGTGGTCCCCGTGGCGCCGCAGCACCCCGGCCGTGACGAGCTGCTCGGGCGAGCGGTCGTCGGCCGGTGGGTGGTGGTTCATGGGCGGCAACGCTACCCCGGTGGGCCGGGCGCTGAGCGCCGGAACGTTTTCTCAGGCTTTCTTCAGGGCGCTTCGGCCCGGTGCGGGCGCACGATGGTGGTGAGGCGCTGGTCACCTCGGCGGGCCCCGGCTGCGGGGCCGGAGGAGGAGGTCCCCATGAGGTACTGGCACGGACACGGCCACGTCCTGGGTGGCTGGGGCATCGGTGTGATGGCGGTCTTGACGCTGCTGGTCCTGCTGGTGCTGGTGCTCGCCGCCATCGCCCTGTTCCGGTACGTGTCGCGGTCGCGTCGACCTCTGCCGTACGGCCCGGCGGGTCCGGGTGCGGCGGGGCCGGGTTCGGGTTCGGCGGCTTCGGGTGCGGCGGGGCCGGGGTGGGGCGCACCGCACGGCGCGGCGGCCGGGCCGACGCCCGAGCAACTGCTCGCGGAGCGGTTCGCGCGTGGCGAGATCGACACCGAGGAGTACCGGCACAGGCTCGACACGCTGCGTTCGGTGAACGGGCCGGGTGACGGCTGAGCCGGGGCGCACGCGGGCCCGCCACACGGTGGTGCGTGTGGCGGGCCCGTCTGCGGTGGCGGCCTGGCCGGCGTTTGCGCAGCCCGTTCGGCCTGCGCGGTCTACTCGGCGTGCGTGGCCTGCTGGGCCTATTCGACGACCAGCTCGACCGGGATGTTGCCGCGGGTGGCGCGCGAGTACGGGCAGACCTCGTGCGCCTGCTTGACCAGCTGCTCGCCGGTCCCGTCCGCGAGTGCCTCGGGCAGTTCGACGCGCAGCACGACGGCCAGGCCGAAGCCGGCGCCGTCCTTGCCGATCGACACCTCGGCGGTGACCGAGACCTCGCTGGTGTCGACCCGGGCCTGGCGGCCGACCAGGCCGAGGGCGCTGGCGAAGCAGGCCGCGTAGCCGGCCGCGAACAGCTGCTCGGGGTTGGTGCCCTGGCCGCTACCGCCGAGCGCGGGCGGCATCGCGAGCGCGAGGTCCAGCTGCCCGTCGGAGCTGACGGCGCGGCCCTCCCGGCCGTTGGCGGTGGCGGCTGCGGTGTAGAGCGCGTCCATGGTCGGTTCCCTTCGTGTGTTCCGGCGGCCGCCCGGGCCGCCCTCTGGAGATAAGTAGAGCACGCAATTCAATTGCGCACAACTGAATGGCGTGAGGGTGATCGGTACCATGGAGCCATGACCACGCTCCCCGGCATGGCGGACGAGGAACTGCTCCGCCTCGACCAGCAGATCTGCTTCTCGCTGAACGCGGCCTCCCGCGCCTTCGGCGGCGTCTACCGGGTGCTGCTCCGCGACCTCGGACTCACCTACCCCCAGTACCTCGTCCTGCTCGTGCTCTGGGAGGACGGCGACCTGCCCGTCAAGCGGATCGGCGAGCGCCTGCGGCTCGACTCCGGCACGCTCTCCCCGCTGCTCAAGCGGCTGGAGGCGGCCGGACTGGTGCGGCGCGAGCGCAGCCCGGAGGACGAGCGGTCGGTCACCGTCAGCCTCACCGCCGAGGGCTCCGCCCTGCGCGAGCGGGCCGGCCAGGTGCCGCGCCGGCTGTTCGGCGCGACCGGGCTGCCGGTCGAGGACCTGGCCGCGCTGCGCGTACTGCTGGAGCGGGTGACCGCCGCGCTGGACTCGGCGGTGGTGGAGCCGGCGCCGTAGTCGCGGCATCCTCCCTGTCAAGTCGGGCGGTCCGCAGCCTGTGACGTGGGTCACGTGCGTCTGGGTCCCGGGCTCCTGTCGGGGCCGAACCGGCAGGTCAGCGCCGGTTTTCGAAAGTGAACGGAAACGGTCGCCAATTGTCCGCCCGATCCGGTCAACAACCCGGGCCGCCCGGACGGTTACACCACGAGCCCCCAGGGGCCGTCGGCGTGCCACCCGGTGGGCCGGCCAGCTGACCCACGAAAGGGGGGCGCGTGTGCTGAACACCCCCGGGCCGGGCGAGAAGCGGGACCTGCGGGCGGACCCGCTCGGCGCGCTGCCGGCCGACTTCGAGGCCTTCTTCACCCGCGAGCACCCGGGTTACCTCCGGTACGCCCAGCAGCGCCTGCGACATCGCGAGGACGCGCAGGACGCCGTCCAGAACGCGGGCGCCACGCTCTACAAGAACTGGCGCCGCGCCCTGGCCAGCGCCGACCCGCAGGCCTTCGCCTTCAAGATCGTCAAGGATGCGGTGGTGGACCTCCTGCGCGAGCGCCGCCGTGCCGAACGCAAACGGCTGCGCGTCATCGCGCAGCGTCGGCCCGACACCAGCCAGGACGAACTGGACCAGCTCGCCGAACTCGACGCGCTGGACTGGGCGATGGAGGAACTCGCACGCGCCGCCCCGGTCCAGGCCGACGTCGTCCGGCTGCGCCAGGCGGGCCTGTCCTACCCGGACATCGGCCGCAGCCTCGGCATCGCGCACACCACCGCCCGCACCTACTACAGCCTCGGGCGGCGCCACCTGGAGTACCTGCTGGAGCAGCCGGACGACGGGCAGGCGCCGTGAAGGTCACCGAACTGCTGCGGGCGGACGCCGCCCTGCTGGAACGCGAGTTCCGCGACCACGACCCGGCCGCCTTCACCCGTCGGCTGGCCGAGCGGCTCGCCGCCGCCCGCCGGCCCGCGCCACCCGCCCGCGAACGCCCGGCCCGCCCGCCCGCAAACGCCCGGCCGCCGCACGCATTCGGCGAGCCCCCGTGGGCCGGCGGCCGGACCGAGCTACGACGCGACCTGCGGCACCTGTGCGCCACCGTGGCGGGCGCGGTGGACCCGGCCGAACTGGCTCTGGACCTCGAACTCGCCGAGAAGACGGCCTTCCGCACCCTCGGCTGCCTGCTCTACGGGATGGGCCGCACCGCCGACGGCGTCTTCTGGTGGCGGATCGCGACGCAGTACGGCGACCAGCTGGCCGTGCACTGCCTGGCCGTCCACTACGCGGCCGAGGGCGAGACCCGGGACGCGGCCCGCTGGGCCGCCCAGGCCGAGGACCTCAGCGCCCCCGGTCACCTGCCCGCCCTGGCCCCGGACGCCGGGCCGGGCGGCGCCGCGCAACTGGCGCGGGAACTGGCCGAGCGCTACGACGGCGAGATCCTGCTGACGCTCAGGGACGTGCTGGCGGTGCGCCCGGGGGCGGACGGCGGACGGCTGGGCCTGCGGTCGGTGCGGGGGAGAGGGGTGGTGCGCATCCGGTGAGCCGGGCGGTGGGGCGGTGGGGCGCTGGTGGGTGGAGGGCGGTGGTGGTGGCAGCGGGGCGGCCGCCGCCCGCGGGCTCACGCGAGCCCCGTGATGGCGTCGCCGACGTACTCGGCCCCGATCACGGCCAGCACGGTGGTCGTGATCGCCGTGCTGTGGGTGGCCAGCCAGGCCTTCCACTCCCCGAGGGTCCGCGCCGAGCGGTCCCCGCGGAGCAGGTGGACCGCGAGCGGAAGCAGCGTGCACAGCGAACCGATCAGCACCATCAGTGCGGCGGCCACCACCGTGCCCCCGACCCCGGCCGTACTGGCGGCGATCGAGGCCGCGCCGCCGACGGCCAGTGCCAGGTTCTTCGGGCCGGTCGTGACCAGGGCCACCGCGAGACCGGCCGACCGGCCCGCGCTGAAGCGGCCCACCTCCCGCATCCACCTCGGCGGCGCGGTGACGTGCCCCGCGCGGGGCCGGTCGCGCCACTGCTTCCCGGTCATCAGGACGAACAGGACGCCCAGCGCGAGCTCCAGCCAGTACAGCCAGGCCGGCCGGCCGCCACCCGAACCCAGTGCGCTGCCCGCCGCCACCACGACCGCCACCACCGCCGCCAGGCCGACCGCCCAGCCGGCCGCGAAGGCGAGCGCGATGGTCCGCCCGCGCGGTGCGGCCAGCATCAGGACCACCGCGACCAGCGCCGGCGGGCTGATCGCGAGGCCCACCGCCGACGCCAGCATCGAACCGACCGCCTCGCCCATCCCGCTCCCGCCTCCTCGCCGTCGCCCGGGCTCGCCCGGCGCAGCCGCCGTCAGCGCCCGTCCGGCGCAGCCGCGGTTCGGGCTCGTCCCGTGAAGCCGTTGCCCCGGGGCGTCCGGTGAAGCCGCTGCCCCGGGCCTGCTCCGCCGGGCACACGTCTGCCCCATTCAGCTACGCCCGGGGCCGCCGTGCACGGCCGGGACCGCTGTGCGGGTGAGGCCCGGGGGCTCAGGCGCGGAACGGCCGTCGTTCGACCGGAACCGCCGGGGGGGGGGGCCCCCCCGGGGGGGGGGGGGCCGCCGCGGGGGGGGGGCCCCCCCCGCATACGCTAAGGCCCAACACACAGCGCCGCCGCGGAGCGCGGGCGC